>CAZPZE010000264.1:0-8979 GCA_964590625.1 uncultured Solibacteraceae bacterium | reverse complement strand
GGAGGCTTCGGTGAGCACTTCGTCGCCGCGGTCGCCATAGATGCCGATGGCGGAGGCGCTGATGAAGACCTTCGGTTTATGGCGGACCTTTTCGATACCGTCAATGATGTTGCGGGCCCCGATAACGCGGGTGTCATGAATACGGCGCTTCACGTCGGCGTTCCAGCGCTGGGCGACGTTTTCACCGGCGAGGTGGATGACGCAGTCCGTGCCGTTGAGGCTTTCGAGCGGCGGCGGACCTTCGAGGGGATCCCAGGTGTGGGTGGCAACGGCGGTGCGCGCGTGGCGGCCGGGCTGGCGGGAGAGGATGCCGACGTAGTGGGAATCCTGCAGCAGACGATCGACGACGTGGCGTCCGACAAAGCCGGAACCGCCGGAGACGAGACATTTCATAGTTGAGATCGGGGGCGGCGCGGAAGGCCGCTAATCCATATTATGCGCGGAGGGTGTTAATCTCCGCGATGTAGGCGTCGACGTCGGTCTTGCGCTTCATGCCTTCGAGCGACATGTAGCGGAGCTGGCCGAAGATGGGGCGCTCGGCCCAGGGGCGGTCGTGGAGGCCGAAGCACCAGAGGATGTTGGTGTAGGTATTGGGGTCGCGGCCGTCGAGGGCAAAGACGTCGTGCAGGTGGACCATCGTGCGGAGCGCTTCTTCGTATGTGGGCGACCACTCGATGATCTTCTTGCCCCAGTACATGCGGTAGTAGCCGTGGATCGTCCCGCGAAGCAGGAGTTCGCGCTGCGCGGCGTTCCAGAGTGCGTCGTGGGTTTCGGCGCGTTCGAATTCTTCGGGTGAGTAGAGGTACGGGCGCGGGTCGGCGGCGTGCTTCGCCATGGTGGCTTTGCACCAATCCGGCAGAGCATCGAGCGATTCGAGCTGATCGCCGGTGAAGCGCGCGAAGTTGAAGGCGAGTTCACGGCGGACGATCAGCTCTTCAAGGAATTCATCGGGAATAAGCTTGTGCTCGCGCGCGTGCGCCTGGACGGTGAGCGCGACTTCGAGTGAGGAGATGTGGCCGAAGTGGAGATACGGGCTCAAGGTGCTGGTGGCGTGCTTCGAGGGCTGGCTGCTTTCGCGCGCATAGCGGCGGAGACGATCGTCGAGAAAACGGTCGAGGCGGCGGGCGGCTTCCTTCGATCCGCCTTTGTATTCGATGGAAGGGCGAATCCTGTGGTCGATTTCGCAGGAGGCAACGAGCGCGGGGATCGCGGCCGGCGCGACCGGGGTTGCGAGCGATGCGACGCCGTCCGGCAGCAGGTCGTCACGCCATTTCTGGCGGATTTCCGGAAGTTCCACGGGTTTGAGATATGCGCGCAGAACCCGGTTGATACGCGGGCGGATCGTGTAGGCGCCGTAGTTACGTTTCTCGTGGTGGCTCATCGGCACGATGCAGCTGGAATCGACGGCGATGTACTGCGTGGTGAGATGGGCGGCGACGCTTGGGTTGTGGCGGGTGGCGATGAAGACGGGGTAATCGTCGGTGATGACGGCGTGCGCGCGCGAGGCCAGGCGATAGAGGACGTCATTGGGATCGCTGCGGCGGGCGCGGAGGTAGAAAAAGTAGCCGATGCCGAGGGCGCGGAGGGCGGATTCATTGTCAGGGACGCCTTCGAGGACGAAAGTGTGGAGGCGGTCGTTCGCAGCGGGGTAATCGCAGGTGAGGGATTCGTAGACGAGCAGGGGCAGTCCCTGGGCGTTGGCGATATCGGCGGCGTGGGTAAGGGCGTGGTTGTACTCGACGCGGCGATTCATCTGCGCCCAGTAGAGGACGTACGCGGCGCGTTCGCGCGGCGGCTGGTTGTTGAGGATGCGGATGCGCTCCGCGGAGACAGGCACGCTGTTCAGCACGTTACTCGGCACATTACTCTTCTGCCGGAGCGGTGCTGGAGAGTTCGGCCTTGCGAACGATGTAATTTTTTTCGAGCTGGCGGCAGAGCTCGGCGCCGAGTTTTTCGGGGAGTTCGTCGGGCTCGTGCTGCACGGTGACCTTGATGAAAACGTTGGTGCGCATGGCTTACATCTCTATACTACGAACGGCGGACGGTTTTCGCAGAAGCTGCTGCGAGCGCGCCAGGCGGAAGCCTGGCGGCAAAGCCGAAGCTTTGCCCCGCGTGGATTTCCGCGCGTGCTATGAATGAAGGGTGCCTTGCCTTATCTGCAAAACCGCGAAAGCGAAGCGATTCTGTCCGGGAGTGAATGCCGAGATCTGCACCGCATGTTGCGGGACGGGGCGTGAGGAAACGATCGACTGTCCGATCACGTGCGAGTATCTGGCGGAGGCGCACAAGCACGAGAAGAAGCCGGAGCGGGATCCGAAGCTGACGCCGGGCGCGGATATCGAGCTGACCGACGATTTCCTGCGGGAGCATGAGTTTGTGATCGTGCTGCTGGGGTCGGCGATGTCCGAAGGCGTTCGCCGGTTTCCGCAAGCGACGGATGCGGATGCGCTGGATGCGCTGGAGCATCTTTCGAAGACGTGGCGTGCGATGGATTCGGGGCTGGTGTATGAATCGGCGCCGGTGAATCCGGTTGCGATCGCGATGTTCGATGCGGTGACGAAGCGCGTGGATGAGTTGCGGGATCGGATTCGGGATGCCGGGGCGGAGGCGACGCTGCCGGATAAGACGATTCTTGGCGTGATTGTGTTCCTGCAGCGCGTGGCGTTCGGTCTGAATAATGGGCGCAGCCGGTGTAAGGCTTTTCTGGTTTTCCTGTCGCAGTTCTATGTGGACATGAAAAAGGAAGAGGCCGAGGCTGCGGCGGAAGCGCCGAAAGTCATCTTGTAGGCCGCAGATACATACAGATGAACACAGATAAGACAACCGGGATTGTTGTGTTCGGTCATGGTTCGAGTGTGGCTTCGGCGAATGCGGCGGTGGCGGCGGTGGCCAATCGGGCGGCTTCGGCTGGTGGATGGTCTCTGTATGAGACCGCGTTTCTGGAGTGCGCTCCGCGGCTGGAGGATGCGGTCGACAAGCTTGTCGCTCGCGGCGCTCGCGAGATCGTGGTGCTTCCTTACTTTCTGACCCTCGGGATCCATTTGCAGCGCGATTTGCCGGTTCTGGTGGATGAGCTGGCGGCGAAGTATCAAGTGCCAATTCGTGTTTCGCCTCCACTCGACGGACATGCGGGGCTGGAGAGGATTCTGGTGGATCGGGCGAACGAGGCTTTATCGTGAAGGCGAAGCTAACGGGATGGCGGGAGATTGGTCCGGGAACGCGGCATTTCGATTTCGAAGCGATTGATTGGGACGGCGCGTTCACGCCGGGGCAGTTTCTTTCGCTGACCTCGGGCGAAATCACGCGGGCGTATTCGGTAGCGACGCCGCCCGATGGGAAGAAGTTCGGGCTGTGCGCGAACCTCGTCGAGAACGGGCATTTCACGCCGTGGATGTTCGCGCGGAACATTGGCGATGAGATCGAATTCAAGGGGCCCTATGGCGTGTTCACGCCGCGGCCTCTCGAATCGGAATCGATTCTGGTGGCGACCGGAACCGGGATCGCGCCGTTCCGGTCCTTTCTCGGGGGCGGAGCGCTCACCGGGAAATGCACGCTGATCTTCGGCACGCGCTACGAAACGGGGTTGCTCTATGACGAAGAATGGCGGGCGCTCGAACGGACGCGCGAGGGATTTTCGTACCGGCCGACGCTGACGCGGCCGGGCCAGGAATGGAAGGGGCTGACCGGACGTGTCCAGCCGCACGTTTTCGAGGCGCTGGGGGACCGGCGCGATATCGATATTTATATCTGCGGGTTAAAAGAGATGGTGGATCAGCTGCGGGCGGAGCTGAAGGCGCTCGGGGTGGATCGCAAGCGGGTGATTTACGAAAAGTACGACTGAGCGGGTTAACATAATAAGACGATGGCAAATATCGGTGATGTAGTCGGCGCGGCATCGGCCGTCGTCAAGGGAATGGGGGTCACGCTCAAGGAGATGATGTCTCCGACCGTGACGGAGAATTATCCCGACGAGCCGGCCAAACTTCAGGAACGGTTTCGCGGCAAGCACGTGCTGCAGCGCGACGAAAACGGTCTCGAGAAGTGCGTAGCGTGCTTCCTTTGCGCCGCGGCGTGTCCTTCCAACTGTATTTATATTGAGGCGGAGGAGAACACGGAGCAGACCCGCATCAGCGGCGGTGAGCGCTACGCGAAGGTTTACAACATCGATTACAACCGCTGCATCTTCTGCGGGTATTGCGTGGAGGCGTGCCCCACGGACGCGATCACGCACGGCCACGAATTCGAGCTTTCGAGCTACAACACGTCCACACTGATTTACCGCAAGGAAGATATGCTGGCGAAAATGCCGGAAAACGCGCAGCCGCCGGTGATTTCGGAGTGGTCTGAAGCGTCCGGCCACTAGCCGGCATCTGATTGGAATGCCGGCGCTCGCGCCGCGCAGCGTATGTTCGGGGTCATTCGGGAACAAATCGACACAATCTTCCGCGAGGACCCGGCGGCGAAGAGTGTCCTCGAGATCTTCCTCTGCTATCCGGGGTTTCACGCGATCCTGCTGCACCGGTTCGCGCACAAGCTCTATAAGGCGGGAGTTCCGATTCTGCCGCGGTTCATTTCGCAGGTTTCGCGATTCTTCACGGGTATCGAGATTCATCCGGGCGCGACGATTGGACGGCGGTTTTTCATCGATCACGGGATGGGGGTGGTGATCGGTGAGACGACGGAAATCGGCGACGACGTCCTGATATACCAGAACGTGACGCTGGGTGGGACGGGCAACGAGCGCGGCAAGCGGCATCCGACGATCGGGAACAACGTGGTGATCGGGACCGGCGCGAAAGTGCTGGGGAGCATTACGATCGGCGATAACGCGAGGATCGGGGCGGGATCGGTTGTGGTGAAGCCGGTGCCGGAGAATTCCACGGTGGTCGGGATTCCGGGGCGTGTGGTGCGGTATCACGTGCCGCGCGAGGGAGTGCTCGATCACGGGATGATGCCGGATCCGGAAGGCCAGGAGATTGAGGATCTGAAGGCCCGGGTGAGCGAACTGGAAGAGCGGCTCAAGGCGCTCGAGCAAGGAAGTTTCGCCGGCCGGGGGGCCGGCGGCGGAGCCGGGGCTCCGCCCTCCTATTAAGCTCCGAAGTGTTTCTGCAAAACCAGCGCAACGGTGCCGCGGAGGCGCGCGGTGCCTTCTTCGTGCGCGGGCATGAGGATGGGCGGGAATCCCCCCTGCAGCACGAGCGCGCGAACTTCCGATTCGATCACCGGGCCGAAGCGCTGCCACGAGCGCGTGAGATCGCCGATTACGATGATGCGCTCGGGCGCCAGGCCTGCGACGATCATTCGCATTCCCCGCCCCAGATAGTGCGCCATTGTGTCGAGCGCTTTCACGGCTTTCTTATCGCCGAGATCGGCGAGGCGCAGAAGGTCGCTGAAGTTGGGGCGTTCGGAAGGCGTGCTGGATTCGTGGTAGTAACGAAGCGCGGCGCGATTCGAGGCGAAGACTTCCCAGCAGCCGCGGGTGCCGCAGGTGCAGAGCGGACCTTTGGGATCAAGGGGAACGTGGCCGAATTCGCCCGCCATATTGTTGTGGCCGCGCGCGAGCTGGCCGTTCATGTAAATGCCGATACCGATGCCTTCGGAAACCGTCACAACAACGAGGTTCTTACAGTCCTCCAGGTGATCAAACCAGGCGGCGGCGAGCACGCAGGCGTTGGCGGCGTTTTCGAGCTCGACATCGAGACCGGTGGCTTTTTCCACCAGCTTGCCGAGATCGACATCGCGCCATTTCAGATTGGGCGCGAAGACGAGACGATTCTCGCTGCGATTGATGCGGCCAGGGACCGAGATGCCGATGCCTTCGATTTTCTTCTTGCCGGTACAGGAGGTGACAACGGCCTTGATGCGCTTGACGAGCAGCGCGACGGCGGCGGAAGGATCGCGCGGCGTGGGGAAGGTTTCCTGCGCGGTGAAGTTGCCGTTGACGTCAGCGAGCGCAACGGTGGTTTGGGTAGGGCGAATGTCGACGCCGACGATGACGCGGTCTTCGTTGAGGTGGAGGAAGGTGGGGCGGCGGCCGCGCGGCAGGCGGCCGGTGGGGCCTTCGATCACCCAGTCCTCGCGGATAAGTTCTTCGACGATGAGCGAGATGGTGCTGCGCTGCATGCCGGAGACACGCGCGAGATCGGCGCGCGAAATCGGATGACGCGTGCGGATCAGGTTGAGGACGATGCGCCGGTTCACGTTGCGGATCGCTTCGCTGGAGGCGATCTGCGTGGGGTCGAGGGCTCTGGATGTCATTTCCTGTACCAGAATAGAATGTCCGAAAATGCGATATCCTCAGGCCATGTGGAAAGTATTGGGTTGCGTACTGGCGGCCGGGATCGTGCTGTCCGGTCAGATTACGGACCCGGTAGCGCGCCTGAATCCGGTTTTGCAGCGTGCGATGAGGGGCGAAACTTCCGCGGATGAGCTGGCTCAGGCGATTGTTTCGCTGGCTCCGGTTGGTCAGCAGGTGATGCGAAATGACGTGGCGCAGCTGGCGGCGGCGCTGAGCGGCTCGATGCAGGGTCGCGCGCTGACCGCGGCGCAGACTGCGACACTGAGCCGGTGCATTGTGGAGTTGCTGCAGGGCAGCGATGTGTCGAATTTCGAGCTGGCGGTGCGATTTCGGGCTGCGCTGACGGGTATGGGGATTGTGGATCCGAAGACGGATCTGATTGTGCGGCGGTTCGTGGAGGTTGGTGGGCCGGATGATCCGCCGACGAAGCCGAATCCTGTAGTGACGACGCCATACAGGGCGAAGTAGGGGCTGGCTGACGCCGGTCAACACAATGTGTATACGTGATGGTATACTCGTTGTGTATACACGAAAATCATGCCTCACGTGAAAATCAGAGCGATTCGCGAGCGCGGTGACACCATTAATATTCGCGCGACCCGAACGCAGAAGGATCTGATCGATCGCGCCGCGGAAGCGCTGGGACGCAGCCGGTCGGATTTCATGCTCGATACGGCCTGTCGTGAAGCCGAGACCGTTCTGCTTGACCGGCGCTACTTCTCACTGGCGGACGAACAGTTCAGGAAATTCGCGGCGATGCTCGACAGGCCGCCGAAGGACAATCCAGGACTGCGGCGGTTGCTCCAGGCCAAGCCGGTCTGGCGCCCGTAGCATGGATCTTCTTCAGATAAGCCCCCCTGAGAGGCTCAGTACCGCGCACGACCTCACGGCCTTCGAATCCAGCGAGCCGGCGCTCGATGATTGGCTGCGTCGGCGCGCCCTGCAAAATGAGGCACGGGGCGGATCGCGAACATATGTGGTGTGCGCAGAGAGCCGGGTGGTCGGTTATTACGCCATCTCTACAGGCGCCGTCGCCCACATACACGCAACGGGGAGGGTGAAGCGGAATATGCCGGACCCCGTTCCAGTCATCGTCCTCGGGAGGCTGGCTGTCGACCGTGGTTTTCACGGCAGAGGAATTGGAACCAGTTTGCCGCGCGACGCCGTCCTGCGCACGCTGCAGGTTGCTGAAACCGCCGGAGTGCGCGCGATTCCTGTTCACTGCATCTCGGACCGCGCCCGCCAATTCTATCTGAAGTATGGATTCGTGGAGTCGCCGGTTGATCCGATGACAGTGATGGTGACGACGGCCGAAGCGGCAAAGATGCTCTGCCCGTCAGAATGAGATTCCGGAAGATCCGGCGACGAAGCCGAAGTGGGGCCGCGGGTGCGTGTTGGGGATTTCGCAGGACTGGGCGTGGTCCAGGTTCCGCGCCTGGCGGAAGCCAGGCGGCCGGGCCGAAGCCCGGCCCTACGAGGTGGAATTAGAAGGAAATTCCGACGAGGAATTCTGCCTGATTTTCGTTTGTTCGCGGGTCGAAGGCGGAGGTGCTGGGTTTTGAGTCGGCGCCCCAGTGGGTGTAGCGGATTTCGGGGGAGACGCGGAGCAGCAGAAGTTTCGCTTCGACACCGACGCCGGCAGAGAAGCCTTTCGTCGAAATGTGAGGGCTGTCGCCGGGGAATTCGCTGACGTGGCGGAATGACGGTCCGGCTTCAACGAAGGGTTTCACGATCGGGAACGGCAGATGGTATTTCGCCAGAATCGGGAACTCCCACGTGTTGACCGTTCGCGTGCTGACGGTCGTGCTGGTTCCGCCCGCAATCACGGTAAAAGCGTTGGTCAGATTGAGCGGCCGGTAGAGTGCGTCGGCCTCCGCGGAGAGGCCGAACGGGAGATGTACTTCCAGCATCGGGCCGACGATGTAATCCTTCTTCTGCGAGTACGTGTGTGACGTGGTATCGACGCCCAGGACCGTGCGGTCGGAGAAAGCATCGGTCAGCGAGGTGCCTCCTTTCACGCCCAGCGAGATCGGAAGCTGAGCGAATGCCGAAAGCGGCGCGAGCAACACTGCGAAAAAGACAACATTCCTGAAGTTCATATCGGCTCCGATGTATGCACGTTTCGGCGCGTTTCGTTTTTGGGGCAGAGGCGTCGGAAAATTGGGCGAAATTACACGCCGCCGGGGAATTTGTGGTTAAACCACCATTTGCGCGGGCTGCCGGATTTCCATACAGCCACAGCCGGTGGGCAAAACTTTCCCGGGGTTGAAGCGATTTTCCGGATCGAAGAGAAGTTTCAGCCGCATCATACTGTCGAGCGATTCCGGGGAGAAAAGGTGAGACATCATCTCGTTTTTCTCCATGCCGACGCCATGTTCGCCGGTGATGGAGCCGCCCACGTTGATGCACCAATCGAGGATTTCTTCACCCGCGGCTTTGGCTTTTTCGAGTTCGCCTTCCACATGTGAGTTGAACAGGATGATCGGATGCATGTTGCCGTCGCCCGCGTGGAAGATGTTGCTGATTCCCAGGCCGTATTTCGTGGCAACTTCGGCGATGCGCCGCAGCGTGGGCGCGATCTGGGTGCGGGGCACCACGCCTTCCTGCACGTAATATGACGGGCTCACGCGGCCCACGGCGCCGAACGCGTTTTTACGTCCCTTCCAGAGAAGATCGCGCTC
>CAZPZE010000263.1:0-5835 GCA_964590625.1 uncultured Solibacteraceae bacterium | reverse complement strand
AACGGGCACCTCAATGCCCGCGACACTTCGGGCGCGTTCGATATCCGGGCCATCAACGGTACGGTCAATCTGACCAACATCGCGGGCTCAGGAAACGTTGGAACAACGAATGGATCGAACACCATCACGTTCCGTGAGAATCCGAAGTCGGACAGCGCCTTCACATCTGTCAACGGGAAAGTGGATGTCACGTTCCAGCCCAATCTCGCCGCGGATTTCAGCCTGAAGACGGTGAACGGCGGGATGTTTACGGACTTCGAATCCACCATGCTGGCGTCGACCGGCCAGGTCACGCAGGAAAACGGGAAATTCGTCTACCGGAAACGCGGCGAGTCCAACATCCGGGTTGGCTCGGGAGGGCCGAAGATCCGGATGGAAACGATCAACGGGTCGATACAAATTCGAAAGCAAAAATGAAGGACACAATCATGCGATTCGGTTATCTTGCAGTCATTGCAATCCTGTGCGCCGGAGGCGCCACGGCACAGGACAAAGTTACGGTGCCAATCAGCAATCCCTCGCAGCCGGTAACGCTCAATGCGTCCGTGTTTAACGGCAGCATCAAAGTCACGGCGGGCGCAGGACGCGACGTTATCGTCAGCGCCGATGAGGGCGGCAACAGCCGCCGCCGGGATCGCGACGACGATAGCGCGCCTTCGGGCATGAGGCGCATCGGCGGCCGGCCCGGCATGGATATCGAGGAAGACCACAACGTGGTGACGATCAATACGGGCATGAGCAACGCCAACCTGACGATCGAAGTGCCGGTCAATACGAACCTGCATCTCAAGAGCACGAATGGCCCGGGAATCGAAGTCACCGGCATCAACGGCGATCACGAGATCGAGAACACGAATGGCGCGATTCGCCTCACGGATGTCTCCGGCTCCGTTGTCGCCCACACGCTGAACGGAGCGGTCATCGTCTCGTTAAGCCGAATCACTGGCAATAAGCCGATGTCATTCACGTCGCTCAACGGAAAGATTGACGTCACGCTGCCGGCCGACACCAAAGCGCGGCTTCGACTGAAGTCGGACAACGGATCGATCTTCAGCGACTTCGACGTCAAACTGGACTCAAGCTCGAGGCCGACGGTAGAAGACAGCCGCAACAGCAACGGCAAATACCGGATCACGATCGATAAGGCCATCTCCGGCACTATTAACGGCGGCGGACCGGAATACACGTTCCAGACGATGAACGGCAATATCCTGATCCACAGGAAATAAAACGAGCCACAGATGTTTTCCCCTGGCCCGCGGCGCGATCAGCTCCGCGGGCCGATTTTTTGCGCGGTAGTATGCTTTCTGAGTGAAGATTCGGATTGGTCTTCTGGGCGGCGCGCTCGCGCTTGCCTGGTTCGCGTGGCCGGCCGCGAAACCGGAACAGCCATGGCCCGGATACGGCGGCGGCCCGCTCGATAACCGCTATTCGCCGCTGAAGCAGATCAATACGTCCAACGTCAGCAAGCTCAAAATCGCCTGGAGTTACGACACGCAGGATGGCGCGGGTGACACCCAGACGCAGCCGATCATGGTGAACGGCACGGTTTATGGCGTTACGCCGACGCACAAAATCGTCGCCATCGATGCCGCGAATGGCACGCGGAAGTGGCAGTTCGATTCCGGCGTTCGTGGCCGCGGCGCCAATCGATCGGTGATGTACTGGGCCGGCGGCAACGAGCACGTGATCTTCGGTTCCGTGCAGAGTTTCATCTATGCGCTGAACGCCGAGACGGGGGAGGTGATTCGTTCCTTCGGCAAAGACGGCCGTATCGATCTGCGCGAAGATCTGGGACGCGATCCGTCGAAGCAATCCTGGGTGCTCACCAGCCCCGGCATCGTTTACAAAGACCTGCTGATCGTCGGCGGGCGCAATCCCGAAGCGCTTCCCGCGCCGCCCGGCGATATCCGCGCGTACGACGTTCACACCGGCAGAATTCGCTGGCAGTTTCACACGATCCCGCATCCCGGCGAATTCGGCTATGACACGTGGCCGAAGGACGCATGGCAGTACAGCGGCGCGGCCAATAGCTGGCCCGGCATGGCGGTCGACACCGCGCGCGGCATCGTCTTCATTCCGACCGGCTCCGCGGCGAGCGATTTCTACGGCGCGGACCGCGTCGGCGATGACCTGTTCGCCAATTCCCTGCTCGCTCTGAAAGCCGATACCGGCGAGCGCATCTGGCATTTTCAGGCCGTGCATCACGATATCTGGGATCGCGATTTTCCTTCGCCGCCCACGCTCGTCACCATCAGGCGCAACGGCAGGACGATCGACGCTGTCGCGCAGGCATCGAAGCAGGGCTGGCTCTATTTGTTCGATCGCGTGACCGGCCAGCCGCTGTTCCCCCTCGAATCGAAAAAATATCCGGCGAGCACAGTGCCCGGCGAAGTGACTTCCGAAACGCAGTCGCTTCCCACAAAGCCCGCGCCGTTCGCGCGTCAGCTTCTCACCGCTGACCTGCTCACCAATCGTACGCCCGAAGCCCACCAGTGGGCCGTGGAAGAATTCGCGAAGCTGAAGAACGGCGGTCAATTCGTCCCGCTGGCGCTCAACCAGGAAACGGTCGTGTTCCCTGGTTTCGATGGTGGCGCCGAATGGGGTGGCTCGGCGTTTGATCCCGAGACCGGACTCTATTACGTCAACGCAAACGACCTCGCGTGGACTTCGAGCCTCAGCCCGGCGCCTCCGCCGCGCGCCGGCCGCGGTCCGTCAGCCACGACGGCGAAGCAGCTCTACGTCTCCAACTGCGCGGCGTGTCATCGCGACGATCTCAGCGGCCAGCCGCCGCAGTTCCCCTCGCTCCTCAACCTTCGCGGCAAACGCACCGAGCAGCAAATCACCGCGATGATCCGCCAGGGCGGCGGACGCATGCCTTCTTTCCCCGCGCTCAATGCCGATGCCACTGCGGCAATCGCGCAATACGTCCTCCAGGGCGAAGACAAAGAGCTCGCGAGCGCCGGAGCCGCAACCGATCCGCGCATCAATCAGGCCTATCGCTTCAACGGCTATCACAAATGGCTCGATCCGGATGGCTACCCCGCCACCGCGCCGCCCTGGGGCACGCTCAATGCGATCAACCTCAACACCGGTGAGTACGCCTGGAAAATTCCGCTGGGCGAATACCCCGAATTGGTGGCGAAAGGGCTGAAGAATACAGGCTCAGAAAACTACGGCGGCCCCATCGTGACGGCGGGCGGTCTCGTCTTCATCGCCGCGACGAATTTCGATCGCAAATTCCGCGCCTTCGACAAGCGCACCGGTAAGCTGCTGTGGGAAACCACGCTGCCGATGTCCGGCAATGCCACGCCGATCACTTACGAACTCAACGGCAAGCAATATGTGGTGATCTACGCCACGGGCGGCAAAGCCGGACGAAGCGGTCCGTCGGGTGGGATCTACGCAGCGTTCGCGCTGCCGTAAGTGGGGCAGGCTGTCAGCCTGCGGGGCGACTGATAGTCGGCCTCTATGATCAACGACTGCACAGGATGCCGATTGGCAATCGATTGTCAATCGGCTGCAGGCTGACAGCCTGCCCCACCGGATCCGTGAAGTCCTCAGTGCTTTTCGCTGACGTAGTTGCGGTTCCAGTCCGGGATGTGGACCGTGACATCGCCCTTCACCACCGCCTGGCATCCCAGCCGTGAATTGAGCTGGAAATCCGAGGCCTGCTCCACGCGATCGAACTCGTCGTCTTCCATGGGCGAAAGGTTGTCCATCCCCTCTTTCACGACCACGTGACACGTCGTGCAGGCGCAGCTTCCGCCGCAGGCGTGCTCCAGATGAAAGTTGAAATTCATCGCCACGTCGAGCAGTGATTCCGGCTTTCCGTGGTTCTTATACGGCAGCTTTCCGGATTCAAACTCGAACGTTTCGTTAGCAGGAAGAAAGGTGACCTTCGGCAAAGCACCATTGTATCGAACAGATAAAGTCAGGCCTGTCCGGAATCGCCGCGACGCCGCTCGCCGAACAAACTGCGGCGGCATCGGAAAAGTTTTCTGCCCTAAACATCTCGAATCCATCAACTTACGAACTGGTGACCGATTTGCACTACGGAGGGCAGGTATCGCCGCTTCTCCCGCGCTCCGGGGAGAAGCGGCTGAGGAGCGTACAGGCATCCGCAAAACATCGCGGGTTGCCGCTATTCACAGAGAGGTGGATTGTATGCCGATCAGTAAATACCGGATTGTTGAACCGACGATTGCGATGTCCGAAGACGGAGGACGCGGTGTTGCCTACACGATGCACGCCGGCGCTCTCGTGGAACTTCCGGACGGCCCGCCCGACGGAAACAAACTGGTCGAAGTGAAGTGGGAAGGAAAGACCGTCCTGATGTTTACCCAGGATCTGCGCCAGCGCGCGGAGCCGAGTGAGGACGATCAGTGACGCTTGAAGTACTGCACTTCCCGCTCGTGTTTTTCAGCGGCCTCGCGGGAGTCGAAGGTACCGAGGTTCCTTCGCTTCCCGGCCGCTGTTTTCTTTTTCGGGCTCTGAGCGAGAATCTGTAAGAACCGTCATTCTACGCGGCTTTCTGAAGAACAAGGAATTCGGTCTTGAGGGTGGCCATACGCTGAGCCTTGAGAAGCAGGTAGCGGAGGTCCTTATATCCGCGACCGCGGCGTAACAGCGCTTTGATGTTGCCGTTGACCGCTTCCACGACGCCGAAAGGAACCTTGACCTGGCAGTAGTTAAGGATTCCTTCCAGATGCCGCAACAGCATCTCCGCGAGCTTTTGGAATGGTTTCAGCCGCTGCCAGCGCAACTGATCGATCCAGCCGTTGAGATATCGCAGCGCAGCGCCTTCATAGGTGTACGTCCACAGCCGGTCCAGGCTCTCTTTCAGCAGATAAGCCTTCATCACCCGCCGGTTGATCCGGAATAGTTCATTCAGCAGTTGCCGCTTCCGGCTGTCCAGATTCGTCCATCTGGTCAGCAGCAGCCAACGCTTGCCTTTGACTACCCCGCGCATTCGCCCGCCCTTGCGGAAGAACTCCTCCCGCCGCACTTCATCCACTGCACGGCCGGCGTGCTGCATCACGTGGAACTTGTCATAAACGATACGGCACTGGGGCGCCCATCTAAGGATGCTTTTCGTGAACGGCTCCCACATGTCCACGCACGCCGCCTCGATCCGGCTGCGCCGCAGCGGACTGAGTTCACTCCGGAAGAACTCGTCGAGCGTCTCTTCCTTCCGTTCCCGGCCGAACCACAGCGGTTCTCCGGTTTCCAGATTGCTCACCACCGTGAGGAACTTCTGCGATTTACCCAGATAGATTTCGTCCACGCCCATCTGGCGCAACAGCGGCTTCTTCCGGCTTTGCGCCCAGCGCTCCAGATAACGCTTATCGATGGCGCGAACCGTGCTGGCGGCCAGCCCGAAGCGTCTCGCAATCTGCCTTGCCGACGCGCTCTCGCACGCCATCCCAACAGCATCTTCAAAGCGTTTGCTGAAGGGTGCTTTACCCGGCAATTGCGGTACTCGCTCGACCTTCACTCCGCAATCCGGACAACAGACACGGTAGATTTCCACGACCACCGTCGTGAGGAATTCCATGCAGGGAAGATCCCGCACTTCCCGCTCGCTGGTGTCGTGCGCTTTCTCCAGCCTGCGCCCGCATCCGGAACACACCAGCTTCCGATTGCCACGCTTTCGCCGCACCCACAGCCGCAGCGTTTTCGTCTTCTCATTGATCTCGTGCCGGTATACCCGGTATCCCGGCCATCCCAGCAACTTCGTCAGTTCACTGTCTCGCAAACCGCTGAGTTTACCGGAATCTACCCCGCCTTCAAATTCACCCCTGCTTCATCTCTGTCAGATTCCTGCGCAGAGCC
>CAZPZE010000262.1:0-2143 GCA_964590625.1 uncultured Solibacteraceae bacterium | reverse complement strand
ACCATTGCGATCCGATGAGTCATATGAACTTGCAATCATAGTAGATCGGGCCCGGGCCCGCAAAACTACATGGCACATGAAGACCTGCGCGATTTCATCCGCGCGCTCGAGAAGAACAACGAACTGAAGCGCGTCCCGTTTGAAGTGGATACGCGCCTCGAAATCACGGAATTCGCCGACCGGTCCGTGAAAACCGGCGGCCCGGCGCTGCTGTTTGAGAAGCCGCGCCTCGCCGATGGCTCCATCTCGCGCATGCCGCTGCTGATCAATTCCTTCGCCAGCATGCGGCGGATGGAACTCGCGCTCGAAGTCGGGTCAGTGGATGAAGTCGCGAAGCGAATCGCGGAATACCTCGAGATGCGGATGCCGGAAGGGCTGCTCGGCAAGCTCAAGATGCTGCCGAAGCTGGCAGAGATGGGGGCGTTTTTCCCGAAGATTGTGGCGAAGGGCCCGTGCCAGGAAGTGGTGAAGACCAAAAACTTCTCCCTGCGCGATTATCCGGTTCTCACCTGCTGGCCGGGCGATGGCGGGCCGTTCATCACGCTGCCGATGGTCTTCTCGCGTAACCCCGAAACCGGCAAGCGGAATTGCGGCATGTACCGGCTCCAGGTGTTCGACGATCGCACCACCGGCATGCACTGGCAGACCCACAAACAGGGCGCCGAGCACTATCGCCGCAATCTCGCGGAGGGCAAGGCAACGCGGATGGATGTTGCGGTCGCCATCGGCTCGGATCCGGCAACGATGTACTCCGCGATTCTGCCGCTGCCGCCGGATCTGGACGAAATGATGATCGCCGGTTTCCTGCGCGGCAGTCCGGTTGAGATGGTGAAGTGTAAGACCGTCGATCTCGAAGTGCCGGCGAATGCCGAAATCGTGCTGGAGGGCTACGTCGAATTAGGCGAGCTTCGCACGGAGGGCCCGTTTGGCGACCACACCGGCTATTATTCGCTGGCCGATCAGTACCCGGTCTTCCACGTCACCTGCGTGACCGAGCGACGCGATCCGATCTATGCGACGACCATCGTCGGTCCGCCGCCCATGGAGGATTTCTATATGGGCAAAGCGATCGAGCGGATTTTCCTGCCTCTGATGCGGATGCAGATTCCGGAAGTGCGCGATATGTGTATGCCGGCCGAGGGCGTGTTCCATAATCTGATGCTGCTGTCGATCCGGAAGTCGTATCCGGGACACGCGCGCAAGGTGATGAACGCGATCTGGGGCCTGGGGCAGGCGATGTTCACGAAGGTCATTGTGGTGGTGGATGACGACGTGGATGTGCAGAATTACAGCGAGGTCGCGTGGCGCGCGCTGAATAATATCGATCCCGAACGCGACATTCAGTTCACGATGGGGCCGATCGATTCGCTCGATCATGCCAGCCGGCTGATCAATTACGGAAGCAAGATGGGGATTGACGCGACGCGCAAGTGGCCGGGCGAAGGGTTTACGCGGGAGTGGCCTGAAGTGTTGAAGATGCCGGATGACGTGAAGGGGCGGGTGTCCGAGATGTGGAAGAAGCTGGGGTTGTGATTTCTCTCAGGAGGAGCTCTTTGCTCCGGCGGTCTCGCTTCGATGGTGAATCAGTCCGTCAGCCGTGCGGATCAGGAATCGAGATTCCGCGTAGTCTTTTCCGTCGCAAGAGTCATCGTTTTGCATGGAACTGCTGATGAGGATCTGAGCCGTCTGCAATCTCTGGTCCTCTGCTTCGAACCTCTGGTGCGCCAGCTCGTTCGGGGGAATCTGACGCTCGATCGCGGCATCGACGCTCACAATCAGCGTGCGTGGCGTTCGAGCGTCGCATCAATCCTGGGGATCGCGGTATTATGGCGCTCGATAAACTCATCGGTGTTCGCCCAAAATCGCGCTATGGCGCTCCAGTATTGCTTCGATGCGGTCGAGACGCGACTCACTATGGCCGTGGGTTTCCATCCGATCCCATTGTGCCTAAGTACTCGGTTTCAGAAGTTCGCACGCCTATGCCTTTGCAGGATGATGTCATGGAACCGAACAGACGGTCAACCTGGATTTGTAAACGCCGCGCCGCTACGGAGGATCCGGATGTCAGCGATGCGCGTTAACCGTCAAATTGATCAACTGATCGCCTCTCGCCCACCTTCCGGATGACCTCTGGTATCGAGCC
>CAZPZE010000261.1:0-2587 GCA_964590625.1 uncultured Solibacteraceae bacterium | reverse complement strand
GGATTGTGGCGGGAGAGCTGGGGCTAATTGCTGCCGCGCTCTTGCTGACGTTCTATCTGCAATCGCGAAAGACCGATTTCATCTGAAGGGATTCATCATGCGTTATTGTTTACTGGCGGTATTAACGGCGGCGCTCGCCTTCGGGCAGGATGGCGCGGCGCTTTACAAAGAACGATGCGCGACGTGCCATGACACGCCGCAGGCCCATGTGCCGGGAATCGCCGCGATCAAGGCCATGAGCGGCGAAGCCATTTTCGCGGCGCTCACGACGGGCGTGATGAAGGAACGCGCGCAGGGTCTCGGAGTGCCGCAGCTCGTTGCGCTGATCTCTTACATCGCGCCGACAGGCGGAGCGAAGGCGCCGGTCGCAATCCAACCGACATGCAGCAGCAATCCGGTATTCCAGTTGAAAGCCGGCGCGCCGCAGTGGAATGGCTGGAGCCCGAGCGTGACGAATTCGCGATATGCGGACGCAGCGTCGGCAGGATTGAAGGCGTCGGACATTCCGAAGCTGAAACTGAAATGGGCGTTTAATCTGGGCGATGTCACCACCGTGCGTGCGCAGCCTGCGGTGGCGGGCGGACGCGTATTCGTGACGACCACCGGCGGTATTGTCTATTCGCTCGATGAGAAAACGGGCTGCACCTATTGGGGATTTCAGGCTGCGCCAGGCGTTCGCTCCGGGGCTTCGATTGGCGAAGCGAACGGAAAGCCGGCGGTGTTTTTCGCGGAAGGCGGCGGAACCATCGACGCGCTGAACGCGCAGACCGGCGAATTGCTGTGGAAGCAAAAGCCCTCGGATCATTACGCGACGATCGCGACAGGCGGCCCGCGATATTACAAGGGCGTTGTGTATCAGGGCTACTCGTCATTCGAGGAGGCGCTCGGCGGCGATCCGAAATTCGAGTGCTGCACGTTCCGCGGCAATGTGGTGGCGCTCGATGCGAATACAGGAAAGACAATCTGGCAGACGTTCACGATCGCCGAAGCCCCGAAGGTGGTCGGGAAATCGTCCGCAGGAACCCCGCAATCCGGACCTTCGGGCGCCGGCGTGTGGTCGACACCGACAATCGATGAACAGGCAGGCATGCTCTATGTGGCGACCGGCGATAACTATTCGGATCCCGCGACGGATACGAGCGACGCGATTCTCGCGATGGATCTGAAGACAGGCGAAGTGAAATGGTCGAAGCAGTTGACGTCGGGAGATACATACAACAACGGCTGCAGTTCGGCGGTGAAGGCGAATTGTCCGAAGAAGGGCGGGCCGGATTTCGATTTCGGGCAGCCGCCGATTCTGGTGTCGCTCGGCGCGGGGAAACGCGCGCTGGTGATTGCCCAGAAATCGGGGAAGGCGTACGCGCTCGATCCGGACCGCAAGGGCGAACTGCTGTGGCAGACGCAGGCGGGCGTGGGAACTGCGCTCGGCGGAAGCCAGTGGGGATCGGCGTCCGACGGGAAGAATCTGTATGTCGCGATTTCGAATCCGGGCCTGAACGGTGAGGCCGATCCGAAATCTCCCGCTGGCTATCGGTTAGTGCTCGATCCGCGCAAGGGCGGCGGGCTGCATGCGATCGACGTGAAGACCGGAAACATCGTGTGGAGTGCGACCCCTGAGCCGTGTGTTTCCGAAACGAAAAACTGCTCGCCGGCGCAATCCGCCGCGGTGACGGCGATTCCCGGCGCGGTCTTTTCGGGCGCGGTGGATGGGCATCTGCGGGCGTATTCCACGGCAGACGGAAAAATGCTGTGGGACGTCAATACCGCGCAGGAGTTCGACACGGTGAACGGCGCGAAGGCGCACGGCGGCGCAATCGACGTTGGCGGGCCCGCGGTGGCAGATGGCATGGTGTTCACGAATTCGGGCTACAACCAGTGGGGCGGCGCACCCGGGAACGTGTTCCTCGCGTTTTCGGTTGACGGGAAATAAAAGGACTTCCTCTCTTGACTTAACTGTACTATCTGTAATAGAACAGCTATATGATTCCGTTCCGGCTGACGTTTCAGCCCGGCGAGTCGCTGTGTGACCAGACGGTGTATGCCGTCAAGCGCGCGATCGTTGCCGGGAAGTTGCGCCCCGGCGATCCGTTCCCATCGGTGCGGACCCTCAGTAAGGAACTGCGAATCAATCCCAACACAGCGCATAAAGTCGTGACGCAGCTTGTTCGCGAGGGCCTTCTCGAGGTCCTCGTGGGACAGGGCACGGTGGTTTCGACGCGCCCCACGCCGGGCGCGCCGGAACGGGCGCGCCTGCGTCGCGACGGGATGGAATAGCTGGTGGTGGAAGCGAAGAAGCTCGGCATGGAGCTGGATGACGTGCTCAGCGGTGTGGAGCGCCACTGGCGGCGTCTGGACGAGAGCGAGCAACTGGCGGCGGCCAGAGGAGAGGAAGACAAATCATGAACTATCCGATTCGTTGCGTGGAGCTTTCGAAGAAATTCCGGCGCGTGCAGGCGCTGCAGCACTTGAACCTCGATGTGCCGGAAGGCGCTGTTTACGCGCTCATTGGACCGAACGGCGCCGGCAAGACGACCGCGATCCGCACCATGATGAACATCTACGCGCCGGATGACGGCCTCGCGGAGAT
>CAZPZE010000260.1:0-1814 GCA_964590625.1 uncultured Solibacteraceae bacterium | reverse complement strand
CGGGAACCAGACGAGCACGCGGCCGCGCTGCGAGCTCACAGATTCCGATACAAAGAGACGGCCCGCGGAATCGAATGCGATTCCCGAGGGCGAAAAGATGGAGGTGAACGAAGTGACAGGCGGCGGCGTTTTGGCTTCGCTGTTGACGGTGAATGTGGTCTGGCCGAGGACGAGGTCGGCCGCGATCCCGGATTTCCCGGCGGCAATGGCGGTAGCGGGAAAGCGAAGAACGCGATTGTTGCCCGAATCGGCGACCCAGAGATTGCCCGACGCGTCGAACGCGATCGCACCCTGAATGCCGTTGAAAGTGAGGCTGGTGGCTTTGAGTCCGCCCTGATTCGCGGTGCCGGTGGTGAAATCGGGCTGGCCGATCACGAGGTCGGGAAATACGGTGGACGGCTGGGAGAACGGCTTCGGAAAGCGAAGGACCCGATTGTTGCCGGCATCGACCACCCAGAGATTGCCGGACGCGTCGACTGCGAGACCTTCCGGAGAAGCGAGGCCGGTGGTGCGGGTTCCGTTGTTGGGGCCGGAGGGGAGGGTGGTGGCGAAATCCGGCTGTCCGATGACGATATCGGCCTTCTGGCCCGTAGCGAAAGCGGCGGCGTTGCGGAAACCGAGAATGCGATTGTTGCCGGTATCGGAAACGTAGAGCGGCGCGGGGTTGGAGGTGGAGTCGATAGCGACGCTTTCGGGACTGAGAAATTCGCGGCCTTCGACGAGGTTGGGCGCGATGCTGGAGAGCGTGGTGGAGTTCTGCCCGATGACGCGCGTGGGGCTCGGGTTGAGGGTAATCTGTGCTGCCGCGTTCCAGGCGAAAAACAGCAGAAGGGCGGCCGGCAGTCGGAATAATCTCATGACAGCGAAGAGCGGCGGCGGGACTCGGCTGAAGCGACCGCTACTGAGCAACATAGCATGCGCCGAATGCCTGATTTTACGGTACTGGAACCAAAGGTCAGCTAGACTGGGTACTTGCGCGTTTCTGCCGTCAGTTATCTCAACACCTGGCCTCTCGTCTGGGGTTTTCTGCACGGCCCGGGCCGGGGCCTTTTCGATTTCCGGTTCGATTTGCCGGCGGAATGCGCCCGGGCGCTGGGGAGCGGCGATGTCGCGATCGGGCTGGTTCCGTGCGCCGAACTGGACCGGCTGGGGCTGGATTATCTGCCGGAGACCGGGATCGCCTGCGAAGGGCCGGTGCGCAGTATCCTGCTGATTTCGAAGAAGCCGGTGCGGGAGATCCGGACGCTGGCAGTGGATTCGGGGTCGCGGAGTTCGGTGGCGCTTTCGCGGATTTTGCTGGCGGAGCGCTATGGATGCCAGCCGCGGTTCGAGGCGATGGCGCCGGAACTCGACAAGATGCTGGGGGCGTGCGATGCCGGGCTGATTATTGGCGACCCGGCGCTGCGGATCGAGCCGGCGGAACTGCCTTATGAGGTGCTGGATCTGGGGGCGGAGTGGGTGGAGTGGTCGGGGCTGCCGATGGTTTTCGCGGTCTGGGCCGGGAAGAAGGCGCACCTGACTGCGGACGTGGCGGGGGCGTTTCAGGATTCATGCCGGTGGGGACTAGGGCATATAAATGATGTGATTGCGGCTGGCGCCCAGGAGCGCGGATTCCGCGAGGAACTGGTGCGGGAGTATCTGACGCAGCATATTGTTTATGAGCTGGGTCCGCGGCATATCGAGGGGCTGGAGTTGTTCCGGAAACTGGCGCGCGGCGTTGGGGCGGGGGTTTAGGTATCCCGCCCGTGCCGACGACACATCGCGCAGACACGAAGGGACGGTTTTTAGTGGCTGTCGCCGTCGTGGTCTACGTC
>CAZPZE010000259.1:0-5141 GCA_964590625.1 uncultured Solibacteraceae bacterium | reverse complement strand
GAAGGCGGCTGGACGGAACCGGAGCGTACGCAGTTCGATGCGGCGGGCTGGAAAGGCGTGTCGCTGGGGCCTCTCGTGCTGCGCGCGGAAACCGCTGTCTGCGCGGCACTTGCGGTGATTGCACAGGGCTGGATAGCGGTGTCGCTACAATCGAATCAGGCGTGACACAGACGCATTTTGGCGGCATTGTCGAATACGCCGCAACCATCCTGCTGATCGCTCAGATCCTCCTGGCTCGCCGCTGGCTGCCGGGCCGGAGCCGTGCGCTCTGGGTATCGCTGATCGCTGTCTGGATCGTGAGTGCGGCCGCGATCGCGGCTACCTGGAGCGGCGCGGACTACAGCATGAAGAGCGTGCCCGTCGCGTTGCGCGTGGGCTTCACCGCGGTCGGCTATGTCTGGATTTTTCTGACGTCGCTCGCGACGGCGGTCTTTCTGGCGGGGCAATATGTGGTGCGGAAGATCCCGATTGCGCATTCGCCGGAGCGGCGCAAGGCGCTGGGGACGGCCGGCGCTCTGGCGATCGGCGCGCCTCTGGCGGCGGTAGGATTCGGCGCACTCGTGGAACGCAACGACTACGGAGTGGCGGAAGTCGATTTCCCCGTCCCTGGCCTGCATCCGGATTTCGAGGGCTATCGGATCATGCAGGTGAGCGATCTGCATGTGAGTCCGTTTCTCAGCGTGAACCAGATGGCGCGCGTGATCGATATGGCGAATGACCTGCGTGCCGATCTTTCTGTGTTTACCGGCGATCTGATCACCGAACCCGGAGATCCTCTGAACGCGGCGATCCGCGAGCTGGTGCGTTTGCGCGCGCCGGATGGCGTTCTCGGCTGCATGGGGAATCACGAAGCCTACGTGGGCTGCCGCAATTATCTGGAGCGGCATGCGCGTCCGGGCGGCGTGGATTTTCTGCGGATGCGGAGCGCGCAGGTGCGGCGCGGGCAGGGCGTGATGAACATCGTGGGCGTCGACTATCAGCGAAACGACCACCGCGATCAGTATCTGGCCGGCACGGATAAACTGATTGTTCCCGGCGCGACGAACCTGCTGCTTTCGCACAACCCGGATGTTTTTCCGGCCGCGGTGCGGATCGGTTTCCACGGCGTGCTGGCGGGCCATACACACGGAGGACAGATCAACGTGGAAATTCTGCATCAGAACCTCAATCCGGCGCGGTTCCGCACGCCGTTTACGAAGGGACTCTATCGCTGGGGCCTCGCGGGCGCTGTCCCCGGCACCTGCTATGTGACCAATGGCGTCGGCACGATCGGGATGCCAATCCGTCTCGGCGCACCGCCGGAGATCGCGCTCCTGCGCCTGCGGCGGGCCTAGTGTTGTGTCTCCGAAATAGCTGTACTCATTCAGGGACATGCGACTTCAGCCGCGTCAGCTCAAACGCGACTGAAGTCGCGTGTCCGCTGGCGTCGAATAGTCAACCCACTCAAGGAACACAACACTAGTGCGATATCTCATCGTCAGTGACATCCACGGGAATCGCGAGGCGCTGGAGGCCGTTCTGCGCGATGCGGCTGAGGCCGGCGGCGGGTTTGACCGGGCCGTCTGTTGCGGGGATCTCTGCGATTACGGCCCCGATTCGGCTTTTGCGATCGAATGGGCGCGTACGCAGACGGCAGCCGTAATTCGCGGCAATCATGACCGGATTTGCTCGGGTCTCGACACCATGGAGGAGTTTACGCCGCTCGCCCAGGCTTCCGCCCGCTGGACCATGGAACATCTGAGCGAGCTGGATCGTAGCTATCTGCGTGAATTGCAGGAGGGGCCAATGCCGGTGGATGACGCGCTCGTCCTCGTGCATGGCGCCCCGTATGACGAGGATGAATACGTGACGGATCTGGTTGAGGCGGCCACGGTCTTCGGATTTCTGGCCGGCACGGAGCACGTGGAATTGCCGCATTTCTTCGGGCATACGCATCTGCAGGGGGCGTTTGTGCGGAACGAAGGCCGCATCCGGCAGATTGCGAAGCCAGGCGAACGCGAGCAGGAAACGCGGATCGCGCTCGAGCCCGGCGCGGCGTATCTGATCAATCCGGGCGCGGTGGGGCAGCCGCGCGATGGCGATCCGCGCGCCGCGTACGCGATTTTCGATACGGTGGAGCGCGAGGTGGCGCTGCGGCGCGTCCAGTACGATTTCGGGGCGACGCAGCGAAAGATTGTGGCGGTGGGGCTGCCGGCGCGGCTGGCCGAGCGGCTGGCGGGCGGCAGATGACGGATATTGTGTTCTAATCAGAACGAATCGAGACGACTATGTATTGCACGCGATGTGGCGCCCAGAATGCAGATGATGCGCGGTTTTGCACCGCGTGCGGCGCATCCACGGAACTGGGCGGCGGGGCAGGCTCGGCGAATGCGGGAAGCCAGAGCTATCCGGGCGGCGCGGCGTATTCGGCGGCGCCGCGAAAGCGCCTGCACCGCGTCATGTCGGACAAGAAGATCGCGGGCGTGTGTTCGGGGTTCGCGGAATACTTCGATCTGGATGTCACGCTGGTTCGGCTGATCTGGATCGCGATGGTGCTGATTCCGCCGAGCGTGGGGATGGTGGTGTACCTGGTGGCGTGGATCGTGCTGCCGCGGGATTGATCTTCGGACCCGTGCCCGCTGATGGGCCGGGGAAAGGACTAAGCTGGCGGCCCGGGGAGCAATCCCTTCCGAAATGCCCGAAGGTGCTGTTGAAAGCGAATGGCAAGCCAGTCGTCTTCCCGGCTCATGCCGGTCAGGTCGCCATCGGAAATCCATTCGCGTTCCAGAAATTCGTGGATCACTTCCAGTTCTTCTCCGTTCACAAGTGAACTCAGGTCTCTGCCGAGGAGATACGCGCCCGCACATTCCACATCGTCGAGGCCGGCTTCGAGTACATCTTCGGCGAAGATGCGGTCACTGTCTCTTTCGTATGCGCGAAACAACGTCTGCAGATCGAGACGATCTTTAGCGCGGCCGTACGGATCATCCATGAAGGCGATGATCTTGAGAAGCGCCAGAACAGGCAGAGAAGCGACCCGGTACTGAACGCCTTCCGCGAAAAGGAACTGCCGCGCCTGCGTAAACACATGCTCGATGCCGACCAGGCTGACCTCGAACCCGCTCACCGGCCAGACCAACCGCCTCGCTTTCCTCAGCCCGGGCCCGGCGGGCAACAGGTCCGCTGTGGAACCGGCCGGGCCATACCAGCGGTGCTCTTTCAGGGGATCCCTGGTCCAGCCGGCCGTTTGCAGTTGTTGGGCGAACACGGCGAAGTCATCGGTGTCGAGAGCCACTGCGAGATCGACGTCCATTGTGAACCGTTCGATATCTATAAAACAACCCAGCGCAGCGGCGCCGATGATCACAAATTCCGCGTTAAAACTCGCGACGAAGAGGTGAAGAGAGGCGAGGTCCTCGAGTTGCGTTTGCGTCAGCACAGTGTCAGACGAGGAACTTCCGGTAAAACTCTTCCGCGGCTTCATGGGCACGAGGATCCGTGCTGGAGCAGAGTTCCGCGTAAATCAGCCACGGCGGCGTGAGTACGCGATGTTCCCGCTCCTGCCCGAAGACCACTTCGCCAAAGGCATGCAGGAGAGTGACCTGTCCGTCGCGGTCCGGAAGCAGCTTCAGTTCCGGCGGCGCCTTCCGGGTGGGCGATTGCACGAATAGCGAGATGTCCGGGCTTCGGTAAAACTTCTGCAGAAGAAACGCAGCGGGCGCGCCTGTGAGCGCAACCCGAAGTTCCGGCGAACTGCTCTGCTGAATTCGCGCGAGGAACAATTCGCCGCTCTTTTCGGGCGGGCGAAAGCGCCCCATCAAGAGCCTCGGGCGCAGCACCTGGGCATAGCCCGAGATGAGACGTTCCTTCAGCAGGCGAGCCGGCCCGAGTTCACAAACCTTCCCGCGGCGTACCAGCAAGCCTTCTTCGAAGAGTTGTTGCCGCACACTGGCGACGCTGCTCTTGCTGATACCCGCGCCGGATTCCAACCGGCGAACGGGCCAGTTGATGGATTCCGGGTTCGTCACGAACTGGAAGAGTAGCTGGATCTGCGCGGGGCTGACAGGGCGGATATCAGACGCCGCGTCCGGGGCAGGCTTCCCGATCACCGTCCAGTTGTATTGACGGCCCAATTGAAGATGAATATTTCCCGCGTCATCGGCGAAGTTCACCTGCGCATCGATCAGTCGATCCGCCACCGGACGCGGGATGTAGCGCGCGAGGAGGATCGCCTTTTCCGACTTCCCCAGGTGTTCCAGCCATCCGAGAAACTGGCTGACGGCGGCTTGCGTGAGGAATGACCGTTTGCTTTCCAGCAGCAGCCGGAAAGTCCCGCCGGGCGTCCGGATGTCGAGCTGTCCGTCATACTCGGCATGTGGGCCGGCGCCGGAGGACTTATAGCGGACGGATTCCACGAACGGGAGTGCCTCCAGACGATCGAATGAGGGTGCCGCGGGTCTCATTTGTCCACATTGTAGCGCGTCCAATAGTATTAGACAAGTCGAATTAGTGGACAAGCGCCTCCCTCAGCAGTGCGCGAGCGTCACGATGGTTCCGAGGTGGAAGCTCTGGGGGGGCAGATCGACCATGGCAAGCCGCTCGATCTCGTGGCGATCCAGCGTGATATCCACGGACTCAGGTCCGGTGGACTGCCCGTTCGATCACCCGGATGCATTCATCAATTTGACTTTGCTTCCTGCGGCGTGATTTCTTCGCGTGCAAAAGCACGCACGTCCTTCAGCGATATCGCGAGTTCCGCCCAACTGTCCGTGAGACGACTTACAGGCGGGTAACCCCGCAAGACGTGTCGAAGAGCCCGCAAGGCGCGGCGGTCGCACCAGGCTTCGACCAGGTTCCGTAGGGTCTGTAAAAGCTCCTGCTCGTTCACCTGCGTCCTCGCTGCCGCGAACGTCCTTCGCCAGTTTCTGAAGGCGACGTCCAGCACTTCACGGCTTAGTTTCAATTCAGTTTACCTTCACTCCGGCAATAAGGCCCCCGCCTCTGCCGGGCGATACACGCCGGTCACCGCCGCCCGAGCGTGACGATGGTTTCGATGTGGAAGGTCTGGGGGAACAGATCCACCATGGCGAGCCGCTCGATTTCGTAGCTTTCCTTCAGACCTGACAGATCGCGCGCCAGTGTTGCCGGATCGCACGCCACGA
>CAZPZE010000258.1:0-4145 GCA_964590625.1 uncultured Solibacteraceae bacterium | reverse complement strand
TCAGACCGGCGCCAGGATTGGCCTCAGGCAGTTTGAGAACCAGATTGCGATCGATATCGACATGCGCCGAGGGATCGGCCTCCGGTTCCACACCCGTCGCTTCGACCGTGATCGAAGTGGACGCCGTGCTGACCTTGAGCGTAAGATTGACGGTCATCGGCACCGAACTGAGCACTTCCACATGCTGGCTGGCAGGCGCAAAGCCTGTGCTCGATGCCGTGAGTTCGTAATGATTCTCCGGAATGTTGCTGAGGCGGTACCGGCCGTTTTCGTCGGTGGTGGCGCTTTGGGTGTAGCCGCTGATCGCGTTCGCCAGCGTCACTTTCGCGCCGCGCACCAGGGCATTGGAAGGATCGGTAACGACCCCGGTCACGGTGCCGCTGCCGATCGATTGCGCGATGAGCGCGGGCGCGAGAATCACCAGCGCGAGTAGACTCCTCATGATCCCGATTGTGCGGGCTTTCACGATGGGAGGCATTATGTTTCCGGCAGGCGGATGACTGCCGCCGTGAGTGAACTGAATTCGGCGGTAAACGGACCGCGGAAATCAGCTCAGCAACTCGCGCACGCTGCCCGCCTGGCGCTTGCTGACAATGAATTCCTGGTTGTTGCCGAGCGTAATCAGCCAGCGCTGGCTGCTGAGCGGGCTCATCTTGCGCACGTGGTTCACATTCACCAGCGCGCCGCGATGGATGCGGCGGAAGTTGGCCCCGGCGAGCCGCCGTTCGAGAGCGCGCAGCGTCTGGGTGGCAAGGTATTTTCGCTTCGCGGTGTGGATCCAGACCAGATCGCCGTCGGCTTCGAAGGCGAAAATCTCGGCGGTCGGCAGAAGGAAGTATTCTTCGCCGGCCCGGCCCACAATTCGCTTCGGCGCGCCGGCCCCATCGCCGATTTCCTGCAGGCGCGCGACCTGTTCCGCCGCTTCCCTGCCCGAGGCGCGGCGAGCGCGCTCAATTGCCTGCGCGAGACGCGCCTGCCCGACCGGCTTCAGCAGGTAATCGATTGCGCCGGCATCGAATGCCTCGAGCGCGTGCTGATCCCACGCCGTGACAATGATGAGAAGAGGCACGCGGCGGCCGCTGCCAATGCGGCGGATCACGTCAAACCCGCCGACTTCCGGCATCTGCAGATCGAGCAGCACGAGATCGGGGTCCTGCTCTTCGATCATCGCGATCGCCCGCGCGCCGCCCTCGGCCTCACCGATCACGTCGATACCCGGAATTTCCGCCAGTTCCTCGCGCAGCACCTGGCGGGCGACGGGCTCGTCGTCAACGATCAGCGTGCGGAGGACCATGTCAGAGCCTGACACGTCCGCGCCTGCCTGCGGGACAGAGTTCTGGCGAGCGGGCGGTTTCGGTCGATGAGCGGCGAGGTCAGCCATGTGAACGGTCATACCGCGAGAGCGGCAGGGCGTGCCGGCAGAACAAAGCCAACCGTGGTGACGCCGCCTTTAACGGAAACTTCAAACAGCGAGTCCGCGCCGTAGCAGAGCTCGAGCCGGCGGCGCACATTGGTGAGCCCGATCCCCGAGGAATCCGTCAGGCGGGCCACATCGCATTCGCCCGAGTTGCTGACGCGAATCGCGAGAGAATCGCCGTCGCGCCGGATTTCCAGCCGCACAAAACCAGGCTCGCCGCGCGCCGCCACGCCATGGCGAACCGCATTTTCAATCAGCGGCTGGATGGAAAGCAGCGGGATGCAGGCGTGGAGGGCTTCGGGATCGACCTCGACGTCGTAATGCAGCCGCGAACCGAGGCGCAGTTCTTCAATCGCGAGGTAGGCGCGCACAATCCGCAGTTCCTCCTCCACTTCGACAATCGTTCGCTCCGAACGCAGCAGGTAGCGGAAAACATCGGAGAGATTGAGGACGAGCTGGCGCGCCGCGGCATTCGTCCGGTCGATGGTTCCGTAGAGCGTATTGAGCGCATTAAAGAGGAAGTGCGGATTGATCTGCGCCTGCAGCGCGCGAAGTTCGGCCTGGGACGCGAGGTCCTGCAATTTGTGAGCGCGAATCTGCTCCGCCTGCTCCACCGCGGCGGCGCCGAGCCGCGCCAGCACCGCCAGATCTTCGCTGAGGTAGCGGCGGCCTCCTTCGCGCGGGCCGAGCAGAAGATGATAATCCTCGCCGGCGGAAAGATGCAGGGGCAGCAAAGCCCGCGCCCAGGAGCCGGATTCGAGAACGGGTAAAGGCGCGGCTTCGCGGGAACCGGGCGCCACGCGCAACAGCTCAAAGCGCGAAGCGCGCATAAACTCCGCAATGGTTCCGGCGGCGGACCGCAGATACTCATCGCTGTCTTCCGCGCTGTGCGTGGCGCGCTGCAAACGCGCGACCGCGGCATCGGGATTCGCCCGCAGAAAAACCACCCGGGTCAGAAACTGGTCCAGACGATTGCGGAGATACACGAAGACCGCCAGCAGAATGACGGAAGCGACGAACAACAGACCGGCGGGAAAGGGATCGTTCAGATGCCCGCGGATCAGCGTGGAGCGCAGCACGGGGATCGCGAGCAGAACGGCCGCAGCGGCCACCATCCCGTTGACAATGAAGCGCAGGAAGGCATCGAGCAGCAGAAAGCGATAGTCCTGCAGCAGCACAAACAGCGCCAGCGGAATGCCCGCGTGATGGAAGGCGAGTTCACGCGTCCAGATGAGCTGCGCATGCGCGTCCTCGAAATGGGCGAAGGAGATGGCGAAGAGAAAAAGTCCCATCGCGGCAGCGAGGCGCGAGCCCGCCGCGCCGTCTTTCCGGCGCCATTCGAGAATGACGGAGATCAGCGTCAGCGCGGAAAAACCGATGGTCACGAGCAGAAGCGCCGCATAGTGAAAGCGAGGGGCGCCGGTGATCATGTCCGCTACGTGAAGGAGCACGGCGGCTCCGCTGAGGAGATAACCCAGTTCCGGAATGCCCTTCTGGCGGCGGCCCAGCGAAATATGCAGGAGAACCGCGGGAAGAAGACTCAGGACGGAAAAACTGGCGGCGGCCGCGATATCCGCGAAGCGCCCCTCCTTCGGTCCGGCCGCAAGCGTGATGAGAGACCCGACGTTCCACAGCATGGCGAGCGCGGCCGCCAGCGATGGAAGCCAGGCGCGCTGCCGTCCGGCCACCAGGAAATAGAGCAGAATGCCGAAGATCACGGCACCCGCGGCGTGGCCGATGGTGTTGATCAGAACAGGTTCGTGGATGCTGAGCCAGTCCGGCATATGCCCCGTATCAAAACTTTAGCAGCGAAACCGGAGGGTGGCGCGGCTCTTAAAATAGAGGTTGTCTTCCGAGCGCCATACCGAGGTTCCCTGCAACGGCTGTATCGAATGCTGCCGGAGTGGACAGGGATTGTTCCTGCACCCCGAGCAGGGAGACGATGTCGCGTCCTATCGCACACGAACCATGACCGGCAGCGCGGGCGAGTCAGTCTTTGTTCTGGAGACTACCGCCGCTGGCGCCTGTGTGTATCTCGGCGAACGCGGCTGCACGATTTACGAACACCGCCCTCTCCTCTGCCGCACATTCGATTGCAGGAAGCACTACCTGATCCTGCCCCGCCAGGATCGCGACAATCTGGTTCGCCTCAAGCTCTCTTCGCGCGCCGTCTTCAACGCCGGGCGCGCGCGCCTCTCCACTCTGAGCGCCGATGAGAAGCGCGAGTGTGCGGAAACACGCCGTGAATTCTTCTCCTGAGCAGATCCTCGAGCGCCATAAGAATTTCCTTTTTAATTCTGAATCAATAAAGTGAATGTTGTTACACAATGCCGGTAAATTTCGGCTGCGACCTGTAACATTTTTCTAATCCCGATTCGCATAGAGCCACTCTCCGTTTTTTGTATCAAAGACAAATACCCGCCCGGATACACGCTCAACTTCGTCGATCATGAGCACATTCCAGCGAGATGCTGCGACATCAATTACAGCCCGATCGGCGCGGGCTGGCCGTTCAACCCGGCGGCCCTCGATCCGACTACCGGCGGCGGCACCAGCAACAATCTGAATACGAACCTGGAACGGACTGTCTTCCCCGGCTACGGAGCCATTGAATCCGCCAACTTCTCCGGGCACTCGAGCTACAACGCTCTCACGGCTTCCGTGCAGGAACGCTATTCGCACGATTTCGCGTTCGGGATTTCCTGCACGTATTCGAAAGCGATGGGCC
>CAZPZE010000257.1:0-8663 GCA_964590625.1 uncultured Solibacteraceae bacterium | reverse complement strand
TCGCCGTAACTCAGGCTGAGAAAGTCCGTAAGATTTGACATGCTACTCCGTGTTCGATTGGATTGGGGGGCAAAGTGAGGCGTTCGGACGTGTGAGGTCCGCCGTTTTCACTCTGTCCGGTGAATTCCGATTATGGCCGATCGGTGACTGGTCCGGCAATCGTTTTTTTGAATCGGCCCTATCGCGGGAATTGATGGAAAACGGGGTCCGAAGGGTCAATTTCGACCGCAGAGACCCGGATTTGAGCACATTCCGGCCGGACAACCGCCCATTTCGGGCGATGAGGAGGCATTTCCGGCCCTGGGAGCGAAAGTGGAATACTCCTGTTTGAGGTCGAGTTTTCCACAGGAGGGGCAGCCGCCGGCGAGGGCCGATTGCTCATCGCCGCGGCGGACGAGCTTCTCGAATTTGGTCCCGCAGGCTTCACAGAGGTATTCGTAGATCGGCATACTTCCTCTATTATGCACTGGTGTGGCACGAGACCTGCTCGGCTCACGCAGGTCGTCCATTTTGGACTATTCGATGGTCTATGTCCTTGCGGCAGTGTAACTTATTGGGTAGTCTGGGATGCGGTGACAAGACCGGCCGGTGGGCGAGGCCGGAAATCCACTCTGGGGAAATTTCGCGCATGAATTTCAGCCGATGCAGTGCCGCCATATCCGCGCAGGTTCGACGGCTCCTGATTAGCGTTCCTTTGCTGCTTGTTCTTTTGCTTCCGGTTCTGAGTTTTGCACAGAATCCGGACGTTCCCATCACACCCAGCTTCGGCGACACAGCGCCAGCGGCCGACAACAGCGCCCCTGGTGGTGGGGGCGAAGCGAGTCTTGTACTGCCGGATCTGGGGATCGGCGATTTCTTCGGAGTCAACGGCCGTAGCCTCCTGATGGTCGGGCTGCTGATCTGCGCGGCTGGCCTGCTGTTCGGGCTGCTGACGTACCGGCAACTGCGCGATCTGCCGGTGCACAAGTCGATGAAGGATGTATCCGAGCTGATCTGGGAGACCTGTAAAACCTATCTCTTCACACAGGGCCGATTTCTGCTGATTCTGGAGCTCTTTATCGGGGCGATCATTCTTGTGTACTTCGGGTACTTCCGAGCGTTCAGCGCGGTGAAAGTGCTCGTGATCCTCGCGTTCAGTCTGCTGGGAATCGGGGGAAGCTACGGGGTAGCGTGGTACGGGATCCGGGTGAACACCTTCGCCAATTCGCGCACCGCCTTCGCCAGCCTGCGTGGTTTGCCCTACCCCTGCTACCAGATTCCATTGCGGGCCGGCATGAGCATCGGGATGGTGCTGATCTCGATCGAGCTGCTGATCATGCTCTGCATCCTGCTGTTCATCCCGAGCGATTATGCGGGCCCGTGCTTCATTGGATTCGCAATCGGCGAATCGCTGGGCGCTGCGGCGCTGCGCGTGGCGGGCGGCATTTTCACGAAGATCGCGGATATCGGCGCGGATCTGATGAAGATCGTGTTCAACGTGAAGGAAGACGACGCGCGCAATCCGGGCGTGATCGCGGACTGCACGGGCGACAACGCGGGCGATTCGGTGGGGCCGTCGGCGGACGGTTTCGAGACGTACGGGGTGACCGGCGTCGCGCTGATTTCGTTTATTCTGCTGGCGGTGCACGATCCGATGGTGCAGGTGCAGTTGCTCGTATGGATTTTCGCGATGCGCATCATGATGGTGATTTCGTCGGCGGGATCGTATTTCATCAACGAAGCGATTGCGCATGCGAAGTTCGGGCACGCGAAGAAGTTCAACTACGAAGAACCGCTGACGTTTCTGGTGTGGCTGACGTCGCTCGTGTCGGTTGCGCTGACGTACCTGGTGTCGTACTTCATGATTCCGAATCTCGGCGGCGATTCCACGCTGTGGTGGAAGCTTTCGAGCGTGATCACGTGCGGCACGCTGGCAGGCGCGGTGATTCCGGAACTGGTGAAGGTGTTCACGTCGATGGAATCGCGGCATGTGCGCGAGGTGGTGACGTCGTCGAAGGAAGGCGGATCGTCGCTGAATATTCTTTCGGGGCTGGTAGCGGGAAATTTCAGCGCCTTCTGGCTGGGGATGACGATGCTGCTGCTGATGGCGGCTGGGTTCGGGATCAGCACGTTCGGCCTGGGCGCGCTGATGCTGGCGCCGGCGGTGTTCGCGTTCGGGCTGGTGGCGTTCGGGTTCCTGGGGATGGGGCCGGTGACGATCGCGGTGGATTCGTATGGGCCTGTAACGGACAACGCGCAATCGGTCTACGAGCTTTCGCTGATTGAGGATATTCCGGGGATCGAGGGCGAACTGCAGCGCGACTACGGATTCCGGCCGGATTTCGTGCGCGCGAAAGAGAACCTGGAGGAAAATGACGGCGCGGGCAACACATTCAAGGCCACGGCGAAACCGGTGCTGATCGGGACCGCGGTGGTGGGGGCGACGACGATGATCTTTTCGATCATTGTGGCGCTGACCAACGGGCTGCAGACCAATCTGGAGAAGCTTTCCATTCTGCATCCGCCCTTCCTGCTGGGGATGATGGGCGGCGGCGCGATCATCTACTGGTTTACCGGCGCGAGTATGCAGGCGGTGACGACGGGCGCTTATCGCGCCGTGGAATACATCAAGAAAAACATGAAGCTGGAGGGCGCGGCGAAGGCGTCCGTGGCGGACAGCAAGGCCGTGGTGGGGATCTGTACGCAGTATGCGCAGAAAGGCATGTTCAACATCTTTCTGGCGGTGTTTTTCGCGACGCTCGCGTTTGCGTTTGCGGAGCCGTTTCTGTTTATCGGTTACCTGATTTCGATTGCCTTCTTCGGGCTGTATCAGGCGATCTTCATGGCGAATGCGGGTGGGGCGTGGGACAACGCGAAGAAGATCGTGGAGACGGAGCTGAAGCAGAAGGGCACGGAACTGCATGCGGCGACGGTGGTGGGTGACACGGTGGGCGATCCGTTCAAGGACACGTCATCGGTGGCGCTGAACCCAATCATCAAATTCACGACGCTGTTCGGGCTGCTGGCGGTGGAACTGGCAGTTTCGCTTTCCGATCAGCAAGGCGGGACGCTTGGATACACACTTTCGGGCATTTTCTTCCTGGTGGCGATATTCTTTATCTACCGGTCGTTCTACGGTATGAGAATCGTCTCCCAGGAGAAATAGTTGGCTTCTGCCGCACCGACACGTCGTTCCATCATTTTGACCGCCGCATCCGCAGGAGTTGCGGCGGCGCAGGGGAAAGCGCTGGGACCTCCGCCGCATCCAAAAGGACCGAAGGTTTTTCTCGACTACGACCAGGTGGAGCTGGACGCGGCGTACGATCAGACGGTTTACGAACCGGATATCGATCAGCTTGCGGCGAAGCTGGCGTCGGACAGTGACGTGGTGCGGCAGCATCTGGGGCAGCCACAGCGCATTCCTTACGGCACGAAGGAAAAAGAGAAGCTCGATTTGTATAAGGCGCGCGGGCCGAATGCGCCGATTTTCTTTTTCATCCACGGCGGGCGGTGGCGTGTGGCGAATGCGCACGACTACGGTTTTCCGGCGGAGAATTTTGTGCGGCATGGCGCGCATTACATCGCGCCCGATTTCGATTGGGTGCAGGATGTCGGCGGGGATCTGGGTGTGCTGGTGTCGCAGGTGCGGCATGCGATTGCGTGGGTTTATCAGAATGCGTCGTCATTCGGGGGCGACCGGAATCGGATTTATGTGTGCGGGCATTCCTCGGGCGGGCATCTGGCGGGGGTGGTGCTGACGACGCCGTGGAAGGATCTCGGGCTGCCGGAGGACGTGGTGAAGGGCGGCGTGCTGCTGAGCGGGATTTACGATCTGAAGCCGGTGCGGATTTCGAATCGGAGTTCGTACGTGAAGATTGACGATGCGGCGGAGAATGCGTACAGTCCGCAGCGGCATATCGACAAGCTGCATGTGCCGGTGGTGGTGATGTGGGGGACGCGGGAGACGCCGGAGTTCCAGCGGCAGAGCCGGGAGTTCGCGGCGGCGGTGAAGGCGGCGGGCAAGCCGGTGGAGACGATCGTCGCGCAGAATTACGTGCATATGGAGTCAGTGGAGAGCCTGGAGAATCCGTATGGGCTGGCGGGGGCGGCGGCGCTGAAGATGATGGGGATTGGTGGGTAATGGAGAAAAGAACCATCTGAAGACGCCGGGCAGAAGCCCGGCGGCAGGCCTGGACGCCCGCCACGTTACTTTTTATCGCCGAAGGTGATGTTTGAGTTTGTTTCGAACTTGTTGAAGTCGGAGAAGTCGGTCTCGTTGCGCAGGCAGATGGTTCCGCCGGGTTCGCAGCTCAGGGTTTCCGAATGCACGGGGAGAAGGAATGTCCCGTCGCCGATTTTGACGAAATTGTAGTCGGTCTGCGATTCGACGGATGAGACCGGGAATCCGTGGGGCAGGCCATGGGCGGTCATTTCGATGCGGACCGGCTGTCCTGTTTCTTTGTCGATCCAGATGCGGCCGGTGTATGCGGGGGAGAAGCCCGGGTAGTTGGGGGTGGACATGTCCCAGGCGGAATGAGCCCGATCGACCGAAAAGTTGTAGCGAATCGCCGGGCGACTGCGGAGTACTTCTTCGTGCCGGCTTTTGAAGACTGCCGCGCTTTGGGGCGACAACACCATCAGCATTTCGCCCGAAAATTCGCCGGACGACCAGGCGCCACCGGGCGGCAGAGACTTCGCGGGCGAGCCGTTCACCTGAAGGTTCGAATACGTCTCACGGCCGTGATCCACCGTGACTGTGCCGGTGATGGTGTCGAGCATCTGCCAGCCGGATGCCGCCTCACTCGGAGCGAGGACGGGGTGCATGTCGCTTGTCTGGCGGGTCGTGGAAACCTGCTCCACGGAGTTGTTTCGTGAACTGCGCGCGCGCGAGGTGGTTCGCCTGACGACGTAATCCGGCAGCGATTGCGCATATGCGGTGGCCGCCTTGCGAGCCGCTTCGATAACCGGATCCGTCTGCGCGTACAGGACCGCACCGCCGAACACAAGGACCGTCGCCATCTTCCGCATTTCAGCCCTCCTTAGTGGGTCATCGAGTAGATGATGTCGTTGACGCCGATTCGCATGGCGACGGATGCGACATTTTCCGGATAGTGAGCGGCGTCGGCCCATTCCCAGGCGTCGCCAATATCGTCGTTGTAGTAGATAGCGATCATGATACGGCCTTTGTCGTCGTAGATCGCCTGCCAGTGGGAGCCGCGGCCTCCATCTTCGCAGGCCTTGCAGCCCTGGCGGAGGTGAGCTTCGCCGGGGATCTGGACGCGGTCGTGGAGGTCGTAAACGGTGCGGACGATCGGATCGTCGTCCGGGATTTCGACGATGGGGCGGTCCGGAAAAACGTAGTGAATGCGCTTGACGAATTCGGCGTATTCGGCGTTGCCGTGGAAATCGTCGGCGAAGAAGAAGCCGCCGCGCAGCAGATACTCGCGCATTTCCCTGCCCTGCTTTTCATTCAGCGCCCATTCGCCCACCTGCACGGCGTAGAGGAACGGGAGGTCGAACTCTTCGTCTTCATCGAGATCGACGGGCTGTTCGACGGAGCGGGTCTGAATGCGGGTGAGGCGGCGGACGGCTTCGAGGAAATGGCGGTCGGCGCGGGGATAATCCTGAGTCCAGAGAGAAAGACCCTGATGCCAGTCGCCCTGGAAGCGCGGATAGTAGCCGTCCATGGGGCCGCCATTGGGGTACATGAGGCGGGCGAAGACGAATTCGCCGGGGACGTTCCAGTCGGGCGGCATGGGAAGCGTGCCGATGGAATATTCGACGCCGTTGTACTGACGGAAAGGTTTCTGGAACGCGTTGAGCGCGCCCAGAGTGAGCGTCACGGCGACGGCGGCGATCACGGCCTTTCGACGCATCCGCATGATCTGAAATGAGCATAGCAGCGCGCGCTGCGGTGTGCGTGACGAAATCGTGCGGCGTGCGTCTATTACGGCAGAGCCGGATCGTTTTATATAATCCGAATGGACGCCTCGATGGAGCCCGTACAAGATCCAGTTGACACGTCTGCGCCGTCTGCCGCTCCGCCGATGACACCTCCCGCGTCGCGCCCGCCATCGAGTTTAGGGCCGATTTCGCTGCTGCGGGACGTCGCCATCTCGGTGGCGCTGGCCGTCATTCTGATCGTTTTCATCTATCAGCCGGTGAAGGTGGAAGGCACGAGCATGATGCCGGGGCTGACGGATCAGGAGCGGATTTTCGTCAACAAATACGAATATAAGCTCGGCGAAAACAACATTCACCGCGGGGATTTGGTGGTTTTTCATCCGCCGCCGGCGATTCGCGAATCGTATATCAAACGGGTGGTCGCGATTCCGGGCGATAGGGTGCAGATTGTTTCCGGCATGGTGTACGTGAACGGGAAAAAGCTGAGTGAGCCGTACGTTCTCGATATTTACCGGGATCACGATTCTCTGGCGCCGGAGGTTGTTCCGCCGGGCAAATATTTTGTTCTGGGAGACCACCGGAATTCGTCGAGCGACAGCCGGAGCTGGGGTTTTGTGGCGCGCAACGAGATCTACGGGAAGGCTGTTCTGATCTACTGGCCGCTGGCGAAAATCGGCCGGGTTCATTGATTCCGGTGTGATTCCGAGCACTGTTACCAGTGCGGGCGCGGGCGAGGTGTCCGTCAGCGAATGATAAACTCAATCCTTGTCCGCATACTCGCTGGAGCGGGCCGGACGATGGTTCCTTCAATCCGGGATTCAGGAGCCCTCCGGCGGTTTTTCCCGCTACTACCGTTCTGAAATCCAGAAGAATCTGCCGGTCTCGACGGAGATTTCGGCCTACGCCGCCAAGGCGCTGCTGTTCCTGTACCGCACGACCGGAGAACGCGCGTATCTGGATGCGGCGCGCAACACGATCAGTTTTCTGATCAATCAGGCGTGGGACCGGACGCTGCATCTGTTCCCGTACGAGCATCCTTCGCCAACGGCGGAGAGCCGCTATCTCACCTATTTCTTCGATGCGGGGATCATTATCCGCGCGCTGGTGGCGTACTGGCGTGTGGAGAAAGACGACCGGATCCTGGATGTGGCGACGGCGGCGGCACGCGGGATGTCGGCATTCTGGACGGGCCGTGATTATCACGCGATTCTGACGCTCCCCGATCAGAAGCCGCTAATGCGGACGGCGCAATGGTCGACGTCTCCCGGTTGCTATCAGGCGAAGTCTGCGCTAGCGTGGTGGGAACTCGCCGAGATTACGGGCGATGAAGCGCTGAAGCGCCAGTATCTGCACATGATTGAATCCGGAATGCACACCTGCCGGGGGTTTCTGGCGGGCGCGAATGAGCGACTGAAAATCATGGACCGGCTGCACGCGTATTCGTACTTTCTGGAAGCGATGTCGCCGCTGCTCGACCGGGCGGACGTGGTGAAGACGTACCGGTTCGTGCTGGATGAAGCGGCGGCGAAACTGCGCGAGCTTGCGCCGGAGTTTTGCCGCAGCGATGTATATGCGCAGATCCTGCGGGCGCGGGTGCGGGCGTCGCATGTGATTCCGGTGGATCGCGCGGCGGCGAGCGAGGAAGCGTATGCGCTCGAGGCGTTTCAGGTGGAGAGCGAAGATCCGCGGTTTCATGGCGGCTTCCTTTTCGGCCGGCGCGGCGGCGTGCCTTCGCCGCACGTGAATCCGGTTTCGACGACCTTCGCGATTCAGGCTCTCGAAATGTGGCGGGCATTCCAGTCGGGAGATGCCGAAGCGTGCCTTCAGCCTCCGATTTAAGCGATCCACAAAAATCAGGGCCGGTGCGGATGCTGTTTGCCTCGGGCACGGCGGAGCTGAATGCGCTCGTGCTGGAGCATTTTCTCTTGATCCGCGGCGATCTGCCGCTGGTGGTGGTTTCCGAATTTGAACTGGGCGCGGGCGAATGGATTGCGTGGCATGTGCAACGCCCGTTCGAGCAGAATGTGGCGGCGGTGAAGGCGGCGCTGGGGGGGCGCGCGATCACGGCCGCGGGCGTGGTTTATGACAGCCGGAGTGCGCTCGACGATTTGCGGCGCGCGGGGTGGGAACTCGCGCCTGGTGTACTGCACGCGTATGACGAAGAGATGCGGCATGCGGCACCGGGTGCGCTGCGCGGTTTCCTGCTGCGGCGCAGATGGCGCGGGGCATTGCGGCAGTTGCGCGCGGGCGGACGTGTGCATGCATGGCTGCGGCGAATCGTGCATCTGGCGGAGGCGGAGATCCCGCTGCGGGCGCGGCTGGCACAGGTGCTGGGGATGGCGGCGGCGCGGGGGCGCGTTCCCATCGCGAAGGGATGGCGGGGAGATGGGAGAACGAGGACGGCGGGCGTCACGATTGTGATTCCGAGCCGCGATGGCCGCGAGCTTTTGCGCGAGATGCTGCCGCCGCTGACAGAAGATGCGCGCGGGGCAGAGATCATTGTGGTCGATAACGGCTCGTCGGATGGGACGGTCGAGTGGCTCGCGCAGGAATATCCGGCGATCCGGACGATGGAAAGTCCGGAGCCGTTGTCGTTCGCGCAGGCAGTGAATCTGGGGATCTGCGAGGCGCGGACGTCGCACACGCTGCTGCTCAATAACGACATGATTGTGCAGCCGGGGTTTGTGACCGCGCTCGAAGCGGCGTTCGAGCGCGTGCCGGATCTTTTCTGTGCGACGGCGCAGATTGTTTTTCCGCCCGGGGTGCGGCGCGAGGAGACG
>CAZPZE010000256.1:0-3401 GCA_964590625.1 uncultured Solibacteraceae bacterium | reverse complement strand
TGCTGCTCTCCGAGCTCACCCCGCTCGTCGGCGCGCAGCACGGCACCTTCTATATCGCCGAGAACATGGACGACACGCCAATGATGTCGCTGCTGACCGGCTACGCCATCGAAGGCCGCGTTCCGAAGCGTTTCCGCTTTGGGCATGGCCTCGTCGGGCAGTGCGCGCGAGAGAAGGAGCGCATCCTGGTCACGAATGTTCCTTCCGATTACGTCCGGATTAATTCCAGCCTCGGCGGCGGCACACCGCTGAGCATCGTGGTGCTGCCAGTGCTGTTCGAAGGCGACGTGAAAGCCGCTATCGAGCTCGCGTCGTTCGGGCAGTTCAATGACGTGCACCTCGCCTTCCTCGATCAGCTGACGCAATCGATCGGCATCGTGCTCAACACGATCGCCGCGACGATGCGGACCGAGCAACTGCTGAAACAGAGCCAGGCGCTGGCCGAAGAGCTCCAGAGCCAGCAATTGCAGTTACAGAAAACCAACGCCGAACTGCAGGAAAAAGCGCAGCTCCTCGCCGAACAGAAGACCGAGGTCGAAGCCAAGAACCAGGAGGTCGAACAGGCGAAGAAGGCGCTCGAAGAGAAGGCGGAGCAGCTGGCGCTCACGTCGAAATACAAGAGCGAATTCCTCGCCAACATGAGCCACGAGCTGCGCACGCCGCTCAACAATCTGCTGATCCTGGCGCGCATGCTCTCGGAGAACTCGGACCGCAACCTGACTCCGAAACAGGTCAAATTCGCGGAAACGATTCATACATCCGGTACGGATCTGCTGGCGCTCATCAGCGATATTCTCGATCTCAGCAAGATCGAATCCGGCAAAATGGACGTCGACATCGGCGGCGTCCGGTTCACGGAACTGCAGGATTACTGCGAGAAAACGTTCCGGCACGTGGCGGAAGGCAAGAATCTCGATTTCGGCATCGAAGTCGGCCCTGCCCTCACCAACGAAGTCATGCACACGGACGCCAAGCGGCTGCAGCAGGTGCTCAAGAACCTGCTTTCGAACGCGCTCAAGTTCACCGAGCGCGGATCGGTGCGGCTCCAGATCGATCGGGTCAATTCCGGATGGAGCGCTGGCCACCTCACGCTGTCGCGGGCGAAATCGGCGATTGCGTTCTCGGTCATCGATACCGGTATCGGCATTCAGACCGACAAGCAGCGCATCATCTTCGAAGCGTTCCAGCAGGCGGACGGCACCACGAGCCGCAAGTACGGCGGAACGGGCCTCGGACTTTCCATCAGCCGCGAACTGGCGCGACTGCTGGGCGGTGAAATCCGGCTGCAGAGCGCGCCGGGCGTGGGCAGCACGTTCACGCTCTATCTGCCCCAGATGTACGTCACTCCGGTCCAGATGCCAAAGAGCGAGGCGCTCCGCATTACGCCGCTCATGCTCGAAGAGGCGGCCACGCCGAGCGACAACGTCGATCTGATCCTCACTTCGCCGCTTGAGGGTCCCGAGCTCACCGAAGAAATGGTGCTCGATGACGATCGCAATCTGATCGAAGCGGGAGATTCGATCCTGCTGATTGTGGAAGACGACACGACATTCGCCCGCATTCTGGTGGATCTTGCGCACGACCATGGGCTCAAGGCCCTTGTGGCGCTGCGCGGATCGAGCGCGATCTCCCTGGCGCGTGAGTTCAAGCCGGGCGCCATCACGCTCGATATCAATCTGCCGGATATGGCGGGCTGGACGATCCTCGATCGCCTGAAGCACGACCCGGCGACGCGCCACATTCCGGTTCACGTCATTTCAGGAGATGAAAACCGGCGGCGCGGCATCGCGCTGGGGGCGATCTCCTATCTCGAAAAAGCAGCGGCCAATGATTCGCTGGCCTCGACGTTCGCGGCCATCGGCCAATCCGCTCAGGTGCGGGTCCGAAAGCTGCTGATTGCCTGCGCGGATCCGGAGCGCTCGCACGCCATCGTTGAGATGGTGAATGCGCCGGATCTCGAAATCATCGAGGCCCGCAGCGGAGCGGAAGCACTGGCGGCAGAACGCACGCCGGACGCGATCGTGACCCACATCGAAATGGAGGAGATGGCCGGACTGCAACTCGCATCCGAACTCCGGGCAAAATACGGCCTGCTTACTCCGATCATGATTCTCTGCACACGGCCCCTGACTCAGGAGGAGGAACAGCGCCTCGCCGCACTCAGCCGCGACGGAATTATGAAGCCTGTCTATACCCTGGAGCGGCTTCTGGACGATACCGTACTCTTGCTGCATCGGCCGGAGGCAAGCCTGCAGCCCGCGCAACGCAGCATTCTGGAACACGTCCGCGAAACGGATTCGGCGCTGGTCGGGAAGACGGTTCTCGTTGTGGACGATGACGTGCGAAACATTTTCGCGCTCACGAGTCTGCTCGAGGAACACAATCTGAATGTGCTGCACGCCGAGAACGGGCAAAAAGGGATAGAACTTCTGACCAGCCGGCCCGATATCGATCTGGTACTGATGGACATCATGATGCCCGAAATGGATGGCTACGAAACGATGCGCGCGATCCGCAAAATTCCGCGCTTCCGGCAGTTGCCGATTATCGCGCTGACCGCGAAAGCAATGAAGGGCGACCGGGCCAAATGCATTGAGGCTGGTGCGTCCGATTACATTACGAAGCCAGTGGATCTGGAGCAGTTGTTTGCGGTATTAAGAGTCTGGGCGACGGTGGATTCCGAGGCTTCTCAGACCGCCGTCCCGGTGTAGGATGAAATTGTCTATGGCTCCAGAGCCGGCGGAACGTTCGGGGGTTCAGGCGGAGCCGGTTGTTGAAAGCCGGGCGCGCGTTCTCCTGGTGGACGATTCGCCGGAGAACCTGATCTCGCTCGAGGCCGCACTCGATGGTCTCGGGGCGGACCTCGTGTGTGCCGGTTCCGGCATGGAAGCTCTCCGCCACCTGCTCGATCAGGATTTCGCGGCTATCATTCTCGACGTCAAAATGCCCGACATGGACGGGTTCCAGACGGCCGAGATGATTCGCAGCCGCAAGCGGTCGCGCCATATCCCGATCCTTTTTCTGACCGGTTACAAGAGCGACGAACATCTGTTCCGCGGCTACGATCTGGGAGCGGTTGATTTCCTGTTCAAGCCCGTAGTGCCGGAAATTCTGCGTTCGAAGGTGAACGTCTTCGTCAAGCTGAGCCGGAATACGGAATTGCTGCGGCAGCAGGCGGAGGCGCTCAGCAAGACCGAGCAGAAGTTCCGTTCGCTGCTCGAGGCGGCGCCGGATGCCATGATCATCAGCGCGGAGGACGGCCGCATTACACTCGTCAATTCGCAGGCGGAACGGCTGTTCGGGTTCCGGCGCGAAGAACTGGCCGGCGAGAACATACAGAGTCTGGTCCCGGAATGGAAGGGGCTGCATGCGTCCGCGGGCTCGCACAAGGAAGTGAAGGC
>CAZPZE010000255.1:0-1785 GCA_964590625.1 uncultured Solibacteraceae bacterium | reverse complement strand
ATCAACCCGGGATTCGACAATTTGCCCATTGCGCAGCAGCACTGTCGGCGTGCGGAACTGCGAAAAATCGAAAACTTCTCCAACCGAAATCGTCCCCAGGTTTTCGCCGTCCTGATCGATCGGCAGCGATGCCATCTGGTATGCCACTCCATCGAGAAGCATCAGCCCGCTGTGGTTCACGTCCACATGCAGCGTATCCAGCGGACCAGCCTGCCGCCCGGAACGCATCCAGCCCGCCATCGGCGCGCCATTGGGGTGCGAAACCACCAGCATCGCGAACCCCATCCGCTCGCAGAGTTCGTGAAGCTGATCTTCCACCGTGCGCCGCGCATCGGCGTTCTTTGGGTATGTCAGGAGGAGCTGCACGCCCGCCTTCAGGGCCGCATCCTCACCCACCACTTTGAGAAACCGGCTGCTCTGCAGATCGCTGTTCGCCAGCACCTGCGCGACGGCTGTGTGCTTTTCCAGCAGCGATTCGCGCAGCCCGGCGCGCACCGTCTGCAGAACGCGCTGCTGGATCAGCCAGAAGCTCGCCGCCAGCAGCAGCGCGAACGGCAAGAAGCAGCAAAGGAATGCCCGGGTTCGGAAGCGCATCGTTCAGCCCGCCGCCAGAGTCATCGCGGGGCCATTCCTTTGTGGCCAGACCCCTGCATGTGTGAGACCTCCGTGTCCTGCTCGCCGGAACTCGCGTTCGGGTCGATCGGGACAAGAAAATCGACCACCATATCGTGGTCATCCCTCACGGTGATTGGTTTTCGGATGAAGCCCGTCGTCTTGTGCCAGGCCACCACGGTGTAATTGCCCGGCGGTACATCTTTCAGCTCGTATTGCCCATCCTTCGCCGCCGCGCGCGCGAACCACTGATTCGGCGTTACCACTACCGTCCCAGCCATGTTCGGATGCAGCCGGCAATTCACGTATACAATCCCCGGCTTCGGGAACACCACAGTCCGCGTATCGCCCTTCGGATAATTCCCCAGATCGAAGCTCTTCGGTTTCGAAAGCGAAAAAACGTTATGGAAGATGGGATCCATGTTCGGGAATGACACAGATCCGCCAACGGGAATCACTACCAGATCCGGCTCAAAGCGCCGGTTCTCCTGCCCCATGCTCGCCTGAACCGGAATAACGTTCGCCCGAGGGCCCGATCCACCGCCCTCGAGCCAGATCACGACACGAGCGCGCTCCGCTGCCAGCGGATCGGTCTCGGTATCTTTGCCCAGCTCTACGGCCGGACCTCTTTGATAGAGCGCTACTGACGCGGTTACGCTCGGCCGCGTCAGCCTCTCCTTCACCGTGATTGTGCCCGTTATGTTCGCCGCGAAAAGACACGCGGAGGACGTCGCAACCGCCGCCGCAATCGGGAACAACACCCGCAATACGGATCGGCGCCGGACAGAACGCGTCAGGGCAGAGCACTCCACACTGTTCGTTATCGGCAGAAAAACGGGAAATTCGGGCGGGAATACGGACTTATTTCGTTCCGCGCCAATGGATGATCCCTGAAACCGCACTACATCCACTGTAGTGAGATTCGCCGGGGAAATCGCCCTAACTTTCGTTAACGGATTACTCGCCGTCCGGAGCGAAACGGTAGCCCACTTTGTGTACCGTCAGGAAATATTTCGGCGATTCAGGCTCGGCTTCCAGCTTCTGCCGCAGCCGCAACACGTGCGCATCCACCGTCCGCGTATTCGGCGAGGCCAGGTAACTCCACACCGAATCGAGAATCATGTCCCGAGTCAGAGCGCGCCCTGGATTCTGGATGAAAAATGTCAGCAGCTC
>CAZPZE010000254.1:0-3670 GCA_964590625.1 uncultured Solibacteraceae bacterium | reverse complement strand
CGATTACGGCTTCCACCCCTACACCGTCAGCTTCCCGCTGATCGTCCACGGCGCGCTGATGATCGAGCCGACGGAGACCGAATCGAAACTCGAACTCGACCAGTTCGTGGAGGCGATGATCGCGATCGCAACCGAAGTCGATACCGAACCGGAAACGGTCCTCAAAGCGCCGCACATGACCCGCACCACCAAGGTCGATGAGGTCGGCGCCGCGCGTAAGCCTGTCGTACGCTGGCGCCGGGCTCGAAGTAAAGTACTTGACGTAGAAAAGTTCCGCGGGTAATCTGAAGAGGCTTTGAGACGAGCCTCAAACTTCGTCATCTCCGCGGGCGCAGCTGTATCCGTTGTCTTCACGCTATACGCCGGGCGCCGAAACCCGTCAGTTCTCCTGATATCGCTCTTTGTCATCTGGGTGGCGTCGCCTTTTGGCGGGCTGGCGTGGATGGAAAAGGCGCGTAAGCACTCCCGGCTTCCAGCTCTTCCTCTCCTCATTGCGGTTATCTCGCCCGCGCTTTATGGCTACGTCGCTCTCGGCCCGCCGAGAAAACAGACCGCGTTCACTTTTCTGATCCTTCCGCTCGCGTCCTGGATCCTCATTGCCGTGAAGGGCGTCACTGGAAAACGCGCGACTTGAACCTGAGCTTCGCGCAGTCGGTCGTGACTGGGGCGCGGCAGGTCGCATGTCTGTCGGCAGTCCCTCATAATCTTTTTGCGCGCTGGTACTAAATCGCGGCCGGAACCGACTAAAATCAATTCCATGCTTCGGGCCACCCTGCTGCTGTTCCTGTCAGCCCTGGCCGCCTTTGGGCAGGGGTTCTCCCTCTCTGGTCTGCAAGGGCGCTGGATCGGTACCCTTAACCAGGGAATCCTCAATCTGCGCGTTGCCATTCAGTTCGATCGGAACGGAGCAGGGAAGCTCGAAATCCTCGATCAGCAGGCGCCGATGATTCCGGTCACCGCGGTGAAGGTGGAAGGCTACCACGTGACATTCCGCGTGGATTCCGTGGGCGCTCATTATGACGGCATCGTGATGGGCGAAGGAAATCGCCTCGACGGCGAATGGCATCAGGGCGCCACCCTCCCCTTCGTGCTCGCGCGCGAGGGCATGCCGCCAAAGCTTCGCCGCCCCCAGACCCCGCAGCCGCCGTTCCCGTACGCCGAACAGAACGTCAAATTTCCCAGCCTGACCCGAGGCATTTTTCTGGACGGAACCCTGACCATCCCTCCAGGTCCCGGCCCGTTCCCCGCGGTGTACCTGATTACAGGCTCCGGTCCGCAGGACCGCGATGAGACGAATCTTGGCCACAAGCCATTCAAAGTCCTCGCCGACTATCTTTCGCGCCGCGGCGTTGTTGTCCTGCGCGCCGACGACCGCGGCACCGGCAAATCCAACGGCGATTTCAGCAGCGCGACCACGCGTGATTTTGCCGATGACGCCGCAGGCGCGGTTCAGTTCCTCAAATCGCGCGAATTCGTGAATCGCATCGGGCTGATCGGCCACAGCGAAGGCGGCATCATCGCTCCCATGGTCGCGAGCGATCCCGCGCTGGGCGCCAAAGACGTGGATTTCCTGGTGCTGCTCGCCGCGCCCGGCGTCCCGGGCGATCAGGTCATCATCGAGCAGCAGATGCTGGTGAGCCGCGCCATGGGCGTACCGGAGATGCTCATCGAGCGGAACCGCGAGACGGAGCAGAAAATCCTCTCGATCGCCCGGTCGGAAGAGGATCCCGAACTGGCACGATCGAAGATGCGGGCCGCGCTTGGCGACTTCGGCAGCAATCCCCTGAACCTGCTGAGCCTCCGGCTGGATGAAGCGACCAGCCCGTGGTTCCGGTTTCTTATCAACTACGATCCCGGCCCTGCCCTGCGAGCGCTGAAGCAGCCGGTGCTGGCGCTGAACGGCTCGCTCGACGTGCAGGTGCCGCCCGCGCAGAACCTGCCGGCGATCACGTGGGAACTCGAGACCGGCGCAAATCCGGATTACGAAGTCGTCAAGCTAGCCGGCCTCAATCATTTCTTCCAGACGGCGGAAACGGGCTCGCCCGCGGAATACGGTCAGATTGAGGAAACGATTTCGCCCGTGGTGCTGAACCTGATCGGCGAATGGATCACGCGTCACGCGACGGCAGCGGAGCGCAAGCCGGTGATCGGCGGTCCCGTGCGGCCGCGGTCAGACCGAAAATAAAAGGGCTCTACTTCTCGATACCCAGCCGGTCGACGACCTTCTCGATCGTGCTCACCAGCCGGTCGACATGCGCCTCGGTGTGAGCGGCCGTGCAGGAAATCCGCAGCAGATTCTGCGATGCCGCGGGACGAAGAATCGGATTGATGTAGATCCCCTCTTCGAGCAGCATCTTGCTGAGCATGCAGAGCTCGGCATCGCTGTTGAAGACCACCGGCACGATCGCCGTTTCGCCTTCGAGCAGCGTGAATCCACGCGCTTTCAGTTCGCCGCGAAGCAGGTTGGCGATCCGCAGCAGATGCGCGCGCCGTTCCGGCTCTGTCTGGATGATTCGAAGCGCCGCCGCGGCGGCGGCGACCGAAGCGGCCGGCAGGCTGGCGGAAAATACAAACGCCCGCGCCGTGTGTTTCAGGAAATCGATGACGGTCCGCTCGCCGGCGATGAATCCACCAACCGACGCCAGGGATTTGCTGAACGTCCCCATGACCAGGTCGACGTCGTCGAGCACGCCGAGATATTCCGCCGCGCCCGCGCCGGTTTCGCCCAGCACGCCGATGCCGTGCGCTTCGTCCACGAACGTGCGCGCTCCCGCCCGTTTCGCAATCTGGGTCAAGCCGCGCAATTCGGCGATATCGCCTTCCATGCTGAAGACGCCTTCGGAAACCACCAGCACCCGCTCGTTCCACTTGCAGTTTTCGAGGCAGCGCTCGAAGTGGTCGAGATCGTTGTGCCGGAACCGCACCATGCGGGCGTCTGAGCGCAGTGCGCCCTCCACCAGACTGGCGTGCAGGTTGTGGTCGCAGATCAGCGTGTCGCCCTTGTCGGTCAGGGCGGAAAGCGTGGCGTAGTTAGCCTGAAAACCGGTCCCGAAAATGATGGCGGCGTCTTTGCGGACGAACTTCGCCAGTTCGGCTTCCAGTTTTACGTGAATGTCGAGTGTTCCATTAAGAAGGCGCGAACCGCTGCAGCCGCTGCCGTAGCGCAGCGCGGCATTCGCAGCCGCTTCCATGACCTCCGGATGCCGGATCAGGTCCAGATAGTCGTTGGACCCGAACATCAGGATCTTCCGGCCATTCCGGCGCACTTCCCCCGGCCCGCAGCCTTCGCGGTCGCCGAAGGTTTCGAAGTACATGTAAAGTCCGGCGGCCTGCAACTCGGACGGACGTGTGAAGTTGCGGCACTTCTCGAAGACGTCGTTGCTTCCGGTCTTCGGGATTTCCGTGATGTGCGATGCGGTGACTCGTGCAGTCGATGCGCTCATGCTGTTAGTCCCATTTGATATAGACGGTACGTCTTGGACCGCTTCGCTCCCATCAGCTCCAGAGATCTTGTCATCAGAACGTTATCTTCCAGTATCCACGACATCTCGCATTCCTGGTTGTAACCCAGCTTTCTCGCGTTTCGAACCAGTTCTGCATAAAATCCCGCCGCCACACCCGTTCTCCGGAACTCCTCCACCACTCCCAGCGCCAGCACTCTGACGGCGCG
>CAZPZE010000253.1:0-2627 GCA_964590625.1 uncultured Solibacteraceae bacterium | reverse complement strand
CGAAAGCGAATTTCCGGAAGGTGGATTGCGGCATGAAGCCTCCTTGTAATGTCCTTTGGACGGAGGAGGCCGCGTTTTTCTTCCCGGATGGGCTAATTCAGACGCCGGGCCCAGATGTTGCGGAACCGGACGGCGGAATTGTGGTTCTGAAGCAGGATGGCGTCCTCAGCCGGCTGCGCGATGTACTTCGCGGCCGCCCGATAGACCGTGGGTCCCAGCAGTTCGGTGTGGTTCTGGACCACCACGCCGTTGAGGATCGCCGTCAGGTACGCGGGCTTCAGCACCTTATCGCCATTCATTTTCGGAGCTTCAAATAAGATGTCGTACGTCTGCCATTCGCCAGGCTTGAGACCGGCATTCACGAGCGGCGGCCATTGGCCGTAGATCGCGCCGATCTGCCCATCGGCGTAGATCGGATTGTTGTTCTGATCGAAGATCTGGACCTCGTAGCGTCCCTGGAGAAAGATGCCGCTGTTGCCGCGGTCGACCGTGCTGCCGGTGATTGTGGTGGGCAGCGCGAATTCCACGTGCAACTGGACGTTGCCGAATTTCTCCTTCGTCGCGAGATCGCCCGTGCCGGGAACGATTTCCATGAAGCCGTTCTCGACTTTCCATTTCGGCGGACCTTCGCGGAGTGTGTAGCCGGTCGGCATGGTCTGAGTCGCGGGAAGCCAGTGCGAGAGATCTTTTCCGTCGAAGAGCACGATGGCGTCGGACGGCGGATCGCCTGGCTTCGCGCCCGGCGTTGCCTTCGGAGGATACGGCCGATTCGGATCGTGGACATGCCACTGCTGCCCCGGCACGAGCGGCGTATCGGTGTAGCCGCGATTGGCTTTCGGGATGTTGTCCTGAGCGAATGCGGCCGCAGCCACGAGAGCCAGCAGGGTCCAGCTACTTCTTTTCCGGAGTGTCATAAGCGCCGAGGCGGCGAGCCCAGATGTACTTATAGCGCACCAGCGTGTTGTGATTCTGCAACAGCAGCGAATCTTCTTCCGGCTGCGCGAGATAGTGCGCCGCCTGGCGATGCACGGTGGGTCCGAGCAGTTCCTTGTGGTTGTGCATCAGAACACCGTTGAGGAAGACGGTCACGTAGGCGGGCTTGAGGGCTTTATCGCCATCCATCTTCGGAGCTTCGAACACGATGTCGTACGTTTGCCACTCGCCAGGCTTGCGCGCGGGATTCTGCAGCGGCGGCCACTGGCCGTAGATGGCGCCGATCTGTCCATCGGCATACGTCGGATTATTCCAGCCATCGAGCACCTGGATTTCATAGCGGCCCTGCAGGAAAATTCCGCTGTTGCCGCGGTTCTGGCTGTTGCCGCGAATCTCCGCCGGATTGGCGAAGACCACGTGCAACTGCACGTCGCCGAATTTTTCCTTCGTCATGATGTCGCCCGAGCCGAGCATCACCTGCATGTAACCGTTCTCCACCTTCCAGCCAGGCTCGCCGGGCTGCGGCACGGGGCCTGTCGGCATCACCTGCTTTGCTTTCTGCCAGTGCGAGAGATCTTTGCCATCGAAGAGGATGATGGCGTCGGACGGCGCGTCCCAGTTGGTGTTCTCGCCAGGCGTCACCTTCGGCGGATGGGGACGCGCGGGATCGTGCACGTGCCACTCCTGCCCGGGGACGAGCGGAGTATCGGTGTAGCCGAGATCGTTATTGGCGCCGCCTCTGCCGGATCCGCCGCGGCCGCCAGGAGCCTGTGCGAGCGCGGTGAAGGCAATCAGGCCCACCACGGCTGCGCCTGCAATGAGAAGGGTGAGTGGCGATTTTTTCATCGCCGCCTATTCTATCGCTGTTCCCTGTTACCAGGCGGCGTTACTGGGCGGCGCGATTACGCTGCCAGACCGCTTTGCCCACGAAGAACGGCCCCATGTGTTCCATGAGCGTGGAGGTCTGCCGCGTTTTGCGCATCGCCTGCACGCACGCGGAAAGCGGGAAGAGCTCCTTGCCGATGAGGCCGATGACGAAGTCGTTATCGTTCTTATCTATGCCGAAGCAGGCGAGGCGCACGTCGAGTGCCAGACCGGATTCGCCGAACGCGTGGCCGATCTTGCCGTGCTCGCGCAGCACTCCGACCTGATCCTCCGGTGGCAGCGCGTTGAACTCGCCCTTGCGCCGCAGCGGATACCAGACCGCCCACGGCCAGGTGGGATCGGTGACGCGCTTCGCCGGCTGATGCAGCAGCCAGTCCTCGAGATTGGGTTCGTGGCCGAGAGCGTAAGTTCGGCCAATCATCGTGTATTCCGGTTTGGCGGTCAGCGTGGTGAACGGACCCGCGCCGCGCGCGAACAGAGGACGCACGTCAGAGAGGAAGAAGCCGGGATCGTCGCTCCAGGTGAGCAGGCCGACGCCGTTCGGATCGTTCATATCTTCATAAAGGACGGCGCTCAGGTCGCTCGCTTCGAGCGTGCCCATCAGTTCGGTCACGCCCGCGCCCGTGCTGCCCGATCCGCCAAAGCCAAGGAACTGCATGAACAGGCGCCGATCGGAAGTCTGCTGCGCGCCATTGCGCACGCCGCCTTTTTCTCTGAGGTCGAGTTGATCCACGAAACTATCGTGGCACATCGTCTATAGTTTGGAAACTATAAATGGAGTGGTGGTGGGCTGCGGCGATCCGCCTTCG
>CAZPZE010000252.1:0-2674 GCA_964590625.1 uncultured Solibacteraceae bacterium | reverse complement strand
AGACGCAGGAGACGAAACAATACGTCCTGGCCTGCCGCACCGCGGGCTGGGTGCCGCCATCAGGCGAAGTCGGCGTTGCGGGCAAGGCAAGCCCGTCAGCTCCAATCAGCCCTGTTGAATTCCCCTGGACGCCGTTTGGTCTGCTTCCCGGATTGAGTCCCATCTTCCGCTGGGGAACGCTCGAAATGGACGAGGGCGTCGACCACTTCGACATAAACAAGGGCATCATGCCGAGGTTCGGGCTAAAGTCGCTGATTCACGAGGGCGGCGAAATCGAATTCCGTCCGACGAAGCGAGTGGCAGTCGTTAGCCGCGAAATTTCCGTCCGCGAAATCCGATTCGCGAATTAACGCGAACCCACCGGCTGCCCCAGTTCAATCGTCGCCAGGTCGCGCCACGCGCCGCCCTTCTCGCTCCTGACGAACGCCAGCTCTTCCACGTCGAATCCACGCGGCCCATCCCACCCGGCCCAGCGGCACCGCGCCACGTGCGCACACGCAACCGCCTCGTCGTAGGTCAAATCCTGCGCCAGAGTGATATGGGGATGATAAGGAAACGGACCGTCGTATTCGAGCTGTCCGGAATTCAGATTTTCGTGCAGCGCGTGCAGCTCGCGCAGACCGCGGCTCAGAGAAAGATAAACGACATTCGATTTCGGAAAGATCTCCACCTCGCCGAGTTCCACCCGAAACGGCTGGTTCTCAAGGCTTTCCGCAGCGAGATCACGAATGCATCCGGCCACATCAAGCTGTAGCGGCCGGGGAGGCAACACGGTAACATGCGCCCGCAGGTTACAGCCTGGCTTCAGTTCCGCCCGCAGACTGTCCAAAAAAGCGGCCAACCGGCCCGGGATATAGGACACCAGCGCAAAGTGGCTTGCGCCGGGGGACCCTTCTCCGCAACCCATTTCTGTTCCTATTGTAACGTTTGAGGCGCCGCGGCGCCGGGCCGTACAATAGGGAGATCGCCTCAGCCGTCCAAACCGCCCCATCGCTGGCACGCACCGGACCAGTGGAAGCGCCGCGCAGGCGCCCGTCTTTAGCGCAGGATTATTTGCCCGCACTCACGGGACTGCGCTTCTGGCTGGCCGTCTGGGTCATCCTGCATCACATCACCAATAAAGGAATGATGCTGGAGCGGTGGTCGAATACCCTGCCCGCCCCACTGTCAAAGTTGATGCATTCCGGATATCTCGCGGTCCAGACCTTCTTCGTGCTCTCCGGGTTCGTCCTCGCGCGAACGTACGCGCAAACACGGTGGGACGGCAAATCGCTTGGCCGTTTCTTTACAGCGCGTTTTGCGCGGATTTATCCGGTGTATCTCGCGAGCCTGGTGATCGTGTCGCCGTTCATCATTGAAACACTAACGAAGCCGGCGTGGTCTTCCGCGCAGCGCGCGTCGCTTGTCACGGATTACGTTCTGGTGCTGCAGGGCTGGCTGCCGTCGCTCGGCGTCGGCTGGAATACGCCGGCATGGTCGCTGAGCTGTGAATTTTTCTTTTATCTTTGTTTCCCGCTGCTGTTTATGGCGCTTCGGAATGCGCGGTGGCTCGGGCTGGCGGTGGCGCTTCCCATAGCGGTGTTTCTGCCGATCGCGCTCGATCGCATCGGCGCATCCTGGGACTGGGAGCCGTTGTTCCACCTGGGCGATTTCATCGCCGGGATCGCGGCAGCGCGAATCTACACGATGCTGGCGGCGAAACGCGGATGGCTGCGGCGCGGCTACTGGCTCTACCTGCCGGCGCTCGGTGCAGGCGTCTGGCTGATCACGCATCCGGATTTCGTGAAGGGAACCGGCGGCGATGTGGGGACCTTCCTGCGCGTGCTGAACGTGGCGATGCTGATCGGCTTCGCGCTCAGCGGCGGATGGCTGGCGAAGGCGCTCGCGGCGCCGCCTTCCGATTTCCTCGGCAAGGCGAGCTATTCGATGTACGTGCTCCACGTGCCGATCCTCTGGTGGACCGGCCGTTACTTCGTGCACGGCAAGATGCATCCGCCGATTCTGATCGGGGCGGGGATCTATCTTCTGCTCGTAATCGGGGCGTCCTCGCTGGTTTTCCAGCGCCTGGAAGCCCCGGCGAGCGTCTGGATTCGCAATTGGCAGAAGCGCTCTTTCACGTTGTAGGGCGGGGCTTCGGCCCTGCCGTCGCCCTTCCGGGCGGCGCTTAGTCATCAGTTTTAGAAGTTCGTACACCTATTCCGCAACCGCAGGGCGCCTGTCGGCTTACGGGGGATTGCTCCCTCGGACCTAAGGGCGTCTATGGTCCCCAAATGATGCGGACTCTCCCGGAGCGGGCGTGATTTGCCCAGCGCTGGCACTTCTACGAGACGGCGACAAACGGTCAAAGTGAAACTTCCTCCAACCGGACTTCTGGCCCGCGTGGCAGGCTAAGGGGTTTAAATCGTCGAGTCGTTGTGAACTTGATCTCGAAACCTCTGAAGGACCTCGGGCAGGCGGAGACGCACACAAATATCTATCAAGTCGTCCACCGCGTCAGTGGACGCAAGCTCGTCAAGCATCCGCCGCTTCCTTTTTGGATCTGCGGACGAATAGTACACAGCCCATAGCACCGTCGCCTTCGGCATGCGCCGAGCTTCCATTGGTACTGCGTCAACGATCAAACGACCCAACAACTCGGAGCTTCGATCACCCAGATCGGATCTTTTTAACTCAG
>CAZPZE010000251.1:0-2987 GCA_964590625.1 uncultured Solibacteraceae bacterium | reverse complement strand
GATTACCACGCCCCGAACTCGTTGTAGCCGAGAATCTCGTCCGGAGTGCGCTTGTCCAAATCCGGAAGCGCCGCGCACCGCCTGCCAATTTCGAGCAATTCTTCCGCAAGCGGCTGCGTTGAATGACGTCCTTCTTCTCTACGCAACTGTTCGCTCAGAGCGTAGATAACGGCGGCTGTCATACTACGTCCCGTAACCTCGGCAAGCCGTTTTGCCAGGTCGTGGGCTACCGGGTCTTTCAGATTCAGCATCGGTTCTACCTTCTATAAAATATTCTACCAGGTAGAATCGTCAGGCTGGAACCTCAATCCGCGCCGGAAATGCTGTGCAGCACCTGCTCGGCCTGGGCGGCGGTGAATCCTTCGACCTTTGAGGAATGATTCATCGAGCAGAACTTCGGGCCGCACATGGAGCAGAACGCCGCTTCCTTGAAGCCTTCTTCCGGCAGCGTTTCGTCGTGCATGGCGCGGGCGGTTTCGGGGTCGAGCGAAAGTTCGAACTGTTTGTTCCAGTCGAAGTTGTAGCGGGCGCGTGAGAGAGCGTCGTCGCGATCGCGAGCGCCGGGGCGGTGCCGCGCCAGATCCGCCGCGTGGGCGGCGATCTTATACGCGATGATCCCCTGCTTGACGTCCTCGCGGTTCGGCAGCCCCAGATGCTCCTTCGGGGTCACATAGCAGAGCATGGAGGCGCCGTGCCAGCCGATCATGGCCGCGCCAATAGCCGACGTGATGTGGTCGTAGCCCGGCGCGATATCGGTCACGAGCGGCCCCAGCGTATAGAATGGCGCTTCGAAGCACATTTCGCGCTCTTTCTGCACCTGCAGCTCGATCTGATCGAGCGGAATGTGGCCAGGCCCTTCGATCATCACCTGCACATCCGACTCCCACGCGCGCTTCGTCAGCTCGCCCAGCGTCTTCAGCTCCGCGAACTGCGCCTCATCGCTCGCGTCGGCGATGCAGCCGGGACGAAGCCCGTCACCGAGCGAGTAGCTGACGTCGTACTTCTGGAAAATCTTCGTGATCTCGTCGAAATGTTCGTAGAGGAGATTCTGGCGATGGTTTTTCACCATCCATTCCGCCAGGATCGCGCCGCCGCGGCTCACGATTCCTGTGATGCGCTTCGCCGCCATCGGGACGTACTGGACGAGCACGCCCGCGTGGATCGTCATGTAATCGACGCCCTGCTCGGCCTGCTCTTCGATGACTTCCAGCATCACGTTGATGTTGAGGTCTTCGACACGTCGCACGCGGCTGAGCGCTTCATAGATGGGCACCGTGCCGATCGGCACCGGCGATTTCGCGATGATCGCTTTGCGGATCTCCGGAATGTCGCCGCCGGTCGAAAGATCCATCACCGTGTCGGCGCCGAATTTCACCGCGTACTCGAGCTTGTCGAGCTCGCCCGCGATATCCGACGTGGTCGCCGAATTTCCGATATTCGCGTTGATCTTGCACGCCGACGCCACGCCGATGCACATCGGCTCGAGCGACTCGTGGTTGATGTTCGCCGGAATGATCATCCGGCCGCGCGCCACCTCATCCCGTACCAACTCGGGCGCCAGCTTCTCGCGGCGCGCGACATACTCCATCTCGCCCGTGATCTGTCCCTTGCGGGCGTAGTGCATCTGGGTCCGGATGGGGTCGGCCCAGCGTGGTTCGGTCCATGGTTTGCGCATCTATTGAAAGTGTAGCTGAGTGGTGGCTAACCGCCGTAGGTTTCCCGCCGCTCGCGCGCCAGGGTTTCGATGACGTCTTCCGCCGGCCGACCGTCCTGCGGAATCTCCATGTGCGACCGCAGGCGCCCAAGAATCTGATTCGCCATGCGCGACCGGACATCCGGCTCCATCTCATGGCGCCGGTTGAGGAAGGTATCCATCAGGCGAAGATCGTCAATCGAAATGCGCTGGGCTCCCGGATTGGCCGGCACGCCCGCGGGCTGCGGGCTCTGGGTCGCGAGCCACGGGGCCTGTTTGTCTTTTGTCGATTCGCGGATCACGATCGACCCGGCGACGAGATCGCCCACCCGTTTGTTGCGGCTGTTGAGGAACATGGTCACGATCCCGATTGCGTACATCGCGGGCATCTGATCCACAATTCGCATCAGGTTGCGTCCAATCGTTTCGGCGGGCGTGAGCGGGCGCCCGGATTCCTTGATCACGCGAATGCCGATGATTCGCTTGCCCGGTGTCTGGCCGTTCCAGAGGATCTCGAAAATTGCGAAATATCCGTAAAGCAGCAGAAAGGCTGCGAAGGCGGCCAGCGCCAGCAGCCAGACAGAAGGCGCGCCCGCGGACCCAATCGCGATGATCACGGCAAAAATGGCAATTCCCGCGACGATGCCGATGCCCGTCTGAATCAGCGTGTCGATCAGAATCGCCAGAAAACGGCTTCCGACTCCGGCGACCGCAAAATGCAGGCCGATCTGCTCCGGCGTTTCGATAGTATGCTTGTCGATGGCCGCTCCGTCAAAAGCGGCGCGTTCTGGCGGCGGAGGATGCATTGCTTTCAGTTTCCTGGATTGAGAAGCGCCGTAAACACTGGGAACGCCTCGACCGGCTCACAGAGCGCGCGCAACGCGGCCTGCACAGACTGGGCCATTCCGAACTGCGGGAACTCGGTCTTCTCTACCGGCAAACGGCGGCGGACCTCGCAGTGGCGCACGAAGACGAATCCGGCGCCCACATCGCAGCTTACCTGAATCGCCTGCTGGGCAAGAGCCACAACATCGTTTATATGGGGCATCGGCCCCGCGCCTGGAGCGGAATTTACTCCTTCTATCGCGACGACTACCCGCGTCTTTTTCGCGAAATGCTGCCCGGAACGCTCGTGGGCGTGGCAATCTTTTTCTTTACGATGATCGTGGGCTGGGCCGTGACCATCTACAATCCGGCGTTCGCCCACCGCATGCTGGGCGAGCAAATGATGGATACGATTGCGAAGCGCGAAATGTGGACTCATTCCGTACTGACCGTACAGCCGCTGGCAGCC
>CAZPZE010000250.1:0-1684 GCA_964590625.1 uncultured Solibacteraceae bacterium | reverse complement strand
CCGGGCCTTTCGGGCGAGGCGGATTTCGGACGCTCCGCGGCGCTCGAAACCGTGGCGCGTCTGCTCTCCAACCTCGGCTATCTGGCGGAGGAATTTCCGTCGGCTTCGATCGCGCAGCAACGCTGGCAATTGCAGCGGCTTCTGACGGGCATGGTCTACAACCCTTCGCGCAGCGCGGGAATCGGCTGGAACCTGAAACAGATCCGCCGTGTGGCGTGGCCGCTCAAGGAACGCCTCTCGCAGGATACGTGGCGCGTCCTGCAGGAACTCGATCGCGAATTCGCGGGCGCGAGCGCGCCCGGGCAGAACATTGACCAGACGTTTGTGACGGAGATGAATCTGCTCGATCACGCGATCGTCACGCTCTCAGCCTTCGCCGGTCTGCTGATGGAGAACACCACGCGCGGCTACGGCTGGCGCTTTCTCGAAATCGGCCGCCGTCTGGAGCGGGCTCTCCAGATGTCCAATCTTCTCGATGCCGCGCTTGCGCGGACCTCGATGAAGGACGCGGACGACGTCGAGGCCTGCCTCGACGTCCTTCTGCAGATCGCCGATAGTTCCATCACCTATCGCATGCGCTACTTCACCGAAGTGCGCACGGAGTTCGTTCTGAACCTGCTGCTGGCGGATGAGACCAATCCGCGCTCCGTGGCGTTTCAGCTCGTACAACTGCTCGAACAGATCCAGCATCTGCCCGGCCGCCAGACAGACGAAAGCGATTCACCGGAGCACCGGCTGGTTTCACGAGCTCTCGGCTCGCTGCGAAAAGCATGGATGTCCGATCTGGCGAAGCGAGACGAGGAGGGCAAGCTGGGTGCTCTGGGCGAGCTGACGCTGCAGGTTCGCGGCAACCTCTATGACTTTTCCGAAGCTCTGACGGGCCGCTACCTCAGCCATCTTTCGCAATCGAGGCTGTGATGACTTACCGCACGATTCATACCACTACATACCGCTACGAAGAGCCGGTTGCGCAAAGCGTGAGCGAAGCTCGCCTGACGCCGCGGATCACGGACCGGCAGCAGGTCATCGAATCGAAGATCACGCTCGAGCCCGCCTTCGCGAAGAGCGAAGCGCGGATCGATTATTTCGGCAACGAAGTCACAACCATCGCCATTTTCGGGGCGCACGACCGTTTTGTCGTGACCGCGGCCAGCATTGTGGAAACGGGCCTTGTCCCGCTCGCGGAGCCGCCGGAGATTTCCTGGGAGACGGTGCGGGATCAACTGGCGTCTCCAGCCGATCCGGATACGCTGGCGGCCTCGGAATTCGCCTTTGAATCGCCTTTTGTGCCCGCGGTGCGAAGCGTGGCGGAGTTCGCGCGCATGACTTTCCCGGCGGAGAGGCCGATTGCGGAGACCCTGCGGGATCTGAATGCGCGCGTCCACCGGGAGTTCGTCTACAAACCCGCGGCGACTTCCATCGAAGTGCCGCTGCAGGAAGTGATGGAGAAGCGGCACGGCGTCTGCCAGGATTTCGCGCACGTAATGATCGGAGCGCTGCGAAGCGTAGGGCTGGCTGCGCGCTATGTGAGCGGCTATCTGCGGAGCGGATCGAACGTGCAGGGCGCCGAAGCATCGCACGCCTGGGTTTCCGTCTGGATTCCCGGCGCCGGCTGGGTCGATTTCGACCCCACCAACAACGTGATGCCAAACGATGGGCATGTCACGGTCGGCTGGGGACGGGA
>CAZPZE010000249.1:0-1827 GCA_964590625.1 uncultured Solibacteraceae bacterium | reverse complement strand
GCGGTTTCTTCGGATTCGAGCATCCAGAGAGCGGAGCCTTCGCCCGCGACGGTGCCATCGCGATCCGGCGCGAACGGTTTTGGCGTGCCGGATTTCGATTCGAGATTGAGCCGCCGGAATGCCGCCGATGCCTCTTCGCAGACTTCTTCCATGCCGCCCGCCAGCAGATATTTCGCGCGGCCGAGGCGCAGAAATTCCGCCGCGTAGTCGATCGCGTAGAGACCGGAAGCAAGGCCGGAGCAGATCGTGGAATTCACGCCGCGCAGCTTGTGTTTGATCGCCGCCTGTCCTGCGGGGGCGTTGATGACAGTGTTCGGAAATTCGAGCGGACTGACGAGCGACGGGCCGTCGGTAATACCCACCCAGTCGAACGAGGCGATGCTGTGAATGCCGCCGAACATCGTGCCGCAGATCATGCCGAGATCGGCGTCGCCGACTTCCTTCGATTCCTGCGAGAGATTGGTTTCGGTGAGCGCCATCTGCGCCGCGATGCAGAGCAGGCGCGTGCCGCGATCGAGCACGCGCACGCCTTTGTTGCCCAGCCAGGGTTTGGGGTCGAACTCGCCGATATCGGCGAACGTGAAGCCTGCGATGCGGTCGCTCGATTTCACACCGCTCTTACCGGCCCACAGCGCTTCTTCAAGCGCGGGAACGCCTGCCCCGATGGAGGTAATGACACCCGTCCCTGTGACTACAATGCGCGATGCCATTTAGCCCTCTCACCTCTCGACGCACAGAGAGGCGTTGTTGCCGCCGAATGCGTATGCATTATTCAATGCTACTTTGGGGTCGGTCTTTCGCGCTTTGTTGGGCACGATGTCGAGGCCGCACTCGGGGTCGTCTTCTTCGTGATTGATCGTGGGCGGAATCCAGCCGGTGTGGACGGCCATCGCGCACGCCAGCGCTTCAATCGCGCTTGCCGCACCCATGGTGTGGCCGAGCATCGACTTGATGGAGCTCATTGGAACATGCGGCGCACGTTCTCCGAAAAGCGTGCGGACCGCGAGCGATTCGATGCGGTCATTCGTCGGCGTGCCGGTGCCGTGGGCGCTGATGTAATCCACGTCATTCGTGGTGAGGCCGCTCTGCGCCAGCGCCGCGGACATGGCACGGATCGCGCCATCGGCCTGCGGATGCGCCGCCGTCATGTGGTGCGAATCGCAGCTCACGCCGTAGCCGAGCACTTCCGCGTAAATCGTGGCGCCGCGCGCGACAGCGGAATCGTACGGTTCGAGCACCAGCACCGCCGCGCCTTCACCGGGCACCATGCCCTTGCGGTTTTTATCGAACGGCTGGCAGCGTTCCGGAGCAATCGCGCCCAGTCGCGCAAAACCCATGTAGGGGATGCGCGAGAAAGCATCCGCACCGCCCGCCAGCATCATGTCCACACGGCCGGCGCGGATCATGTCGAAGCCATAGCCGACGGCGTAATTGCCGGCAGCGCAGGCATTCGGGATCATGATGGCGGGCCCGGTGAGATCGAACTCGATCGCCACATGCGCGGGAATCACGTGGCACGGATACTGGCCGAACACTTCGGCCGCTGGCTCTCTACCGGCCTTCTTCGCGTCGTTGTAATACTCGACGAAAAGCGGTTCGCCCGAGGTAGTGCCCATCGAAACGCCGACGCGCGCGCGGTTGACCTCATTGAGATCGATGCCCGCGTCGGCAATGGCCTCACGGGCCGCGGCGATCGCCATCTGCGATGCGCGGCCCATGTCAGAGGGCTTCTGCTTCACCAGGTGTTTCGTTGGTTCGAAATCCAGCACCTCGGCGCCGATGTGCGCCGCGAAATTCGTGCTGTCAAACGAAGACACCGGCCGTATG
>CAZPZE010000248.1:0-7189 GCA_964590625.1 uncultured Solibacteraceae bacterium | reverse complement strand
ATGATGACGACGTTCGGCATGCTGAAGCGGGCGCACGAGCAGGGGCTGAACATGATCGTGTCGCATGAGGACACGTGGTGGAACGATCGCGACGATACGAAGGATCTGGGTGAGAATCCTCTTTACAAAATGAAGCGCGATTTCGTGCTGAATAACAACATGGTTCTGTGGCGCATGCACGACCACATGCACTCGATGCGTCCGGATTATACGGTGGTTGGTTCGCTGCGGTCGGTGGGCGTGAAGGGCGGGGAGAATGCGACGATGCGTCCGGGAGTGCTGCCGATTCCGGAGACGACGCTGGGCGAATTTGCATCGCAGGCGAAGCGGCTGAGCGGCATTCGGGCGTTCCGGTGTGTGGGGGATCCGAAGGCCAGAATCAAAAACGTGCTGCTGGGGCCGGGTTACGCAACGCCGCAGATGCGGCCGGATGTGGATCTGGTGATCGGCGGAGAGCAGCAGGAAGCGGACGGTGCGTTCGACAATGTGGAGTACGTGCGGGACGCGGCTGCGCTCGGGATTCCGAAGGGGCTGATCATGCTCGGGCACGTGGCGTCCGAAGAGCCTGGCATGGAGGACATGGCGAAGTGGCTCGGGACGTTTATCACCGAGGTGCCGATTAAATTCGTGCCGGCAGGCGAGCCTTTCTGGACGTAGGGGGCACGCGACTTCAGTGGCCGTCAGCTCAAACGCGACTGAAGTTGTCGCATGTCCGCTGGCGACAACACTAGTGCTTCGCGTGGAATACGCGCTTTATCAGATGGTCGATTTCCGGCGCGAATTCCCGGCCGATATTGAACACACCGCCGTAAATGATCTGCTCGTTCCCGAACCGGAGTCCCTGTGCGGACCATTTGGAATTCGAATGCCAGCTTGTGGCGATCATGCCCGCCGCGTATCCCGACAACACGCGTGAGATATTCACGACCGTCGCGCCATTACGATTGACCGTCAGAAAATTCTGCATCACGGCGTGGCCAACTCTGGCGAATGGATTGTGAGACTCGGCCTGCACATACCGCGTGTCATGCCCGAGTCCCCACGCACCCATCGACAGGAAGGAATTTCGAATCACGTACGTTGCGTATTGCGAGGCATAACGCCGGCTGTAGCCCTCGACCCCGCCGCCCCAGGAATAATTGCGTCCCTGGATCTGGGACATGCCAGCGGAAATCGACGTCCGCAGCCACGGGTTTGGGGTTGTGAAGGTCTGCCGCATGTAGAGCTCAAGGCGCTGCTGCCGCGTCAGGGGTTTGTAGACGCCCTTCGGTACTTCCGCTCCGAATAAAGGATGAACACCGATGGGATCTACATCGGGCGCGGGCTGTTCGAGCACGACGGCAGGCTCAGCAGTGACGGGTGGCGGCTGGTCGTCCGCCCGGCACACGCTGATGAGGAGTAAACACGCGAATGCCCCCTGCAAAAGCTTCACTTTTTCGAGCGTAGCATCGACTGGGAGCGGCTTTTGTAAATGTTGCATACTTTATCGCGCCAAAGCGGGAGTCTGTCAGCCGGTTATAAAGTTTTGATAAAAACTTGGCTTTCTCCATGCCAGATCATTCAGAACCACGGCTTTCGCGGTTTTTGATAACATGTTTCGCGGTCACTCGTGCGGTTGGTCGGACCAGGCGGCCCAAGACTTAAGGAGAGAATATGCAGGATCAATCATCGCGAACGTTCGGTTTGATGGATCGTCGAAATATGCTGGGAACAGCGTTGGTCAGTGGCGCCGCCGCTGTGGCGGTGCAGACGCAAACAGCTTTTGGCGCTGCGAGCGCCGGGCCCGCAGCGAAGCCGGCGGCGGTGTCCGTCACGAATCCGAATCTGAATCCGCCGGTTGTTTCGGTAAAGGGCGGGAAGTTGCGCGGTCTGAGGGAAGGGAAGACTCTCTCGTTCCTTGGCATTCGTTACGCCGAAGCGGAGCGGTTCGGCCAGCCAAGAGCGGTTCAGCCGTGGGAAGGCGTGAAGAGCGCGCAGGTGTATGGGGCGGTGTGTCCGAGCCCGATCCCGTCGGCGGTCAGCGGTGACGAACTTGTGTTCCCGCACCGCTACTGGACTGCAAACGAGAACTGCCAGTATCTGAACGTCTGGACGCAGAATCTGACTCCATCGGCGAAGAAGCCGGTGATGGTGTGGATGCATGGCGGCGGATTCACCAACGGCGCTTCGATGGAAGGCTACGCTTACGACGGGCGCAGCCTGAGCGAGTTCGGCGACGTGGTGGTCGTGAGTGTGAATCACCGGCTGAACATTATCGGAACGCTCGATCTTTCGGCGTACGGACCGGAATATGCGAATTCGCGGCAGACCGGCATGGCGGATCTGGTGGCGTGTCTGCAGTGGGTTCACGACAATATTGAAGCGTTCGGCGGCGATCCGAACAACGTGATGATCTTCGGGCAATCGGGCGGCGGCGGGAAGGTGGTGCGCCTGATGCACATGCCGGCGGCGAAGGGACTGTTTCACAGAGTATCGGCGCAGAGCGGAAGTGCGAGCTATCGCGGCACGGATCCGGCAGCGGCGATCAAAGGACAACAGGCGCTCGCGGCGCAGGTGCTGAAGAATCTGAATCTGACGGGCAGCCAGATCGACAAGCTGAAGGCTGTTCCTTATCTGGAATTGCTGGCGGCCGGGACGGCGGCGGGCCAGACGGTGGCGCGCGAGCAGGGCATGAACGTGGGCGGGTGGAATCCGATCGCGGATGACGTGTATGTGATGCGCGAATTCTGCGACTGGGCGGATACGATTCCCGTGATGTCCGGCACGACGTTCAGCGAAATGCAGGGCACGCTGACGCGCGGCGACGGGCGGAAGAATGAATGGTCGCAGCAGGAGATCGACGAGAACCTGACGAAGACGTTCGGGGCGAAGAAGGACGACGTGGTCGCCGAGTTCAAGCAGGCGTTTCCGCGCAAGAAGGTGCAGGATGTGTTGTATTACGCGGGCGCGTCGCGCGGGTCTTCGAAGAGTCTGCTGGCGCGGAAGCTGGAGAAGGGGAAGACGCCCGTTTACAACTATCTCTACGCGTGGGAATATCCGATTGACGGCGGGATTACGTCATTCCATTGTTCGGAACTGGCGTTCTGCTTCCATGCGCTGAATGTGCCGCAGATTCATACGGCGACGGGCGGCGGTCCGGTGGCGATGGCGCTGCAGGATAAGGTGGCAGGCGCGTGGGTGCACTTCGCGAAGACCGGGAGCCCGAGCACGCCGGGGCTGGAGTGGCATCCGTATACGCCGGATAATCCGCAGGCCATGATTTTCGATACGGTGAGTGAGTCGAGACCGCTGCGTGACGACAAGCTGGCGGGGATGCTGCCGTCGTTTGGGCGCGGCGGCGGAGGACGCGGCCGGGGGTAGGCGCTAATCTCGTTTGAATGGATAGCGGCGGATTTCCGGGCAGTGGAAATCCGCCGTTTTTCTTTTCGCGACAGAATACTGCGCGGCGTCCGGGCGATGATGGTGCGCACACCCTGTGTTACGTTGGCGTCATATGCAGCAATGGGCTTCCCGCAGCGCCTTTCACAAATTCTGTTTGCTGGTTGGCGCGTGCGCGTTGCTGCCACTGGTGCTGTGCGGCGCAGAGAAGAGCGACGCCGCCTATCAGGAGCTTGCGCAGAAAGCCGCGAAAGGGGACCTTTCAATCGATTTCCGGGCACTTCGCCTCGCGTGCGCCCAGGCGGACCATTGTGACCCGGCCGGTGACAGCAAAGATGTGATTGCCATGCGGCGCGCGGCCCAGTCGAATGACTTCCAGGAAGCTGTGAAGATGGCTGAGAAGCTGATTGCTGTGGGATTTCCGAACATCGAAGCCCACGCGGCCTGCGCCGAAGGATATCAGAGGCTCGGCCAGACTGATAAGGCGTCCTTCCATCACGACATAACCGCTGCATTGATTCGGTCGATCATGGAGACCGGTGACGGGAAGACGAAAGAAACTGCTTTTGAAGTGATCGGCGTATCGGAGGAGCATATCGTTTTAAGCATTCTGGGGCTACCTCCATTCGGTAAGCAGTCGCTCATTCCTGGAAATCCGCACAGCTTTGACGTCATCGAAGTGGACGATCCGAAAAGCGGTCAGAAAGTATCGGTTTATTTCCGGATCGATGCCTTCTTTCCGATGAAGGGCCTGCGATAGCTGAAGCGCCCGTATTGCGGATTGTTTTCACGGGCCGCGATGTGGACGGGGCCCGCGGCCGGGGGTAGGGGCGCAGCCGCTGTCGCAGGTGGGTCATTTTGCCCAGCCGCGATAGCGCATTCGACGTGTAAGTGACGTAATCTGCGGGCAGGTCCATCGGCCAGGGACCTGCGCACGGGGAGGTATGAAACCCGTGCTCGTGCTCTACGGGACGCGCGAGGGTTACACCCGGCGCGTCGCCGAATATGTTGCCGCCTCGATTCAGGCCCGAGGGGTTGTGGCTGAGATTGTGGACGCGGCGCATATTCCGAAGGGCTTCCATCTGGATCGGTACGGCGCGGCGGTGATCGCGGCGTCTGTCCATGCCGGCGCGCATGAGCGCGAGATCGTTCGGTTCGTGAGGTCGCATGCCGCGGCGCTCAACGCCATGCTGACTGCGCTTCTTTCGGTGAGCCTTTCTCAGGTGCATGTTGAGAGCGGAGAAGCGCCGGCGGAACTTCGCGCGCGGGCGGCAGCGGACGTGAAGAGGATGATCGACCGGCTGCTCGAAAAAACCGGTTGGCGTCCGGGCAGCATCAAACCTGTCGCGGGAGCGTTGCTCTTCTCAAAGTATGGTTTTCTGACGGGGTTCGTGATGAAGCGTATCGCGCGGAAGGCCGACGAGAAGATCGATTTATCGACGGATCACGAATACACCGACTGGGATGCGCTGGATGAGTTTGTTGGCGAGTTTATCCAGCGTGTTTCGAGCGCTGAAATTGCCGTCATCTAGTGTTGTGTCTCCGAAATAGCTGTACTAATTCAGGGACATGCGACTCAGTCGCGTCAACTCAAGCGCGACTGAGTTGCGTGTCCGCTGGCGTCGAACGCCGTTGCGGTGGTTAAGCGGCGGCCGGGGCAGGGATATTCGTGGTTGCGCTCTCCTCTGCGCTCAGGTCTTTCAACGCGAGGAACGGGCACTCGATGAGGCGGTACGAGGCGTACGCGACGACAGCCAAAGCGGGGACGCTCCAGAGGTGCAGATGCGGGCCCAGGAAGATTTCCTGCCAGAGGTAGACGCTGTAGGAGATCACGCCCATGGTGGTCAGCATCGGCTGGCTGAGCCAGTCCGTGATAGCGGATGAATTGCGCACGGCGCGATCGAGCAGGATCGCGATCAGGAGTGCCTGGACCGGTCCCAGGAGCGCGCGCCCGGGCTGAGTGGCAGGGGCAACGAGGGACCATATGCCGAGTGCCAGAGCCAGATATACCGAGGGGATGGTGGTCGCCCAGCTGCAGCGCCAGCCGAGGCCGAAGGCGGCGCCTACGAGGAAGGTGTCGAGCCGGAGGTCGGGCCGCTGGAGTATGGCACTTAAAGGATGCGGGGTCAGGGAGCGCCAGATCGTCAAAGCGATCAACACGGCGACAATCGCGGCCAGCCGGGATCTTCTTCCGCGGAGAAAGAAAAGAGCGACCGGCCAGAGCAGGTAGAACTGCTCTTCGAGGGCGAGACTCCAGAGATGTCCCGTATCCCACCCGGCTCCGGAGAAGTTTCGAAAGTAGAAGAGAGAGGCCAGCCAGGTTTCGCGGGATGGGGGTGTCAGCCAGCGCAGTTGCGCCAGAAATTTGAGGCCGATGAGGAATGCGAAGAGCGCGGGCAGAATGCGCAGAGCGCGCCGGTAGTAGAAGCGCGCGAGGCGCACGCACCCGGCTTTGGATTCGTCCGCGAGCAGAACTCTCGTGATCAGGTAGCCGCTCAGAACGAAGAAAACCGCGACTCCGGTGGATCCGATGTAGTTGCCCGCGGCGGGATTCACGGCTTCAATGATATGGCCGATGAGAACCAGGACGATTGCGAGTCCGCGCACGCCATCGAGGACAGGGAGACGGTTGGTGGATGGCTCGGGCATGGCCTCACATCCAGTTTTGCGGGTTGGACGGTGGAGGGGCAAGTCGCCAATGGTTAGTGGTTGGATATTGGGTATTGGTTTGGTCGGGGCGGCGCGATTCGAACGCCCGACCCAGCGCCCAAAGGCCCTTTCAGGTACTATCGTCAAAGTGCCTATTTTCAGGTGAGTGCGTTTCAATAAGATGTGGCCGTCCTGTTGAAGCCTGTTGAGACGTTGGAACTCGGAGGCTCCCGGCAGGTACAAAATCATCTACAGCGCCGTAAAATATAGATGTGCGCGCTCAGGAGGCGAACCCGGCATGGCTGGCGATTTTGACAACGGAAAACGAGAGCTTCATCAGTTGATCGACCAACTCCCGACGTAGCAAGTCACAGCCGCGCTGAAGTATATGCACTATCTGTGCGCCGACCCAGTTCTGCTCTCGCTTCTCAATGCTTCACCCGATGACGAGCCCTATACCGACGAGCAACGCGAGCGGGACGCCGAGTCTGAAGCATCAATCGCAAACGGCGACGGTATTTCCCACCACGAACTTCTCCGCGAGTTCGGTCTTTGAAGCTGGAGTTTGTCTGGGCGTCGAGTGCCCGGGCTGAACTTCGCCGGATCGAACGCCAGACAGCGATGCGGATTCTGCCTGCGTTGACACGCTACGCTGAAACCGGCGAAGGCGACGTGAAGGCGCTCGAAGGAAAATTCACCGGTGCTCATCGGCTGCGGGTCGGCGATTGGCGCGTGAGATTTCGCTGAGTACCGGGCGGGATGATTCATGTCCTTGCAGTCGAGAATCGAGGCGAAGCATACTGAGTTCCTTAGCTTCCTTGCGGTCGGAGGATTTTTTCTTCCACTTCCTTGATGCCAATCGGCGAAATGGTGACAGTCCCGGAATCGGTGTCGTATTCGATCCATCGCTTTTTGTGCAGGGGTGTTAGAACCGTCCTCTTGAACATCGACTGGTCGGAGTACTCAACCCATGCGAAGAGATCTTCCCACAGGACCGCAGCGTCCTGCTCTTGATAGCACAGCAAGAGAACCTTCTGTTTGAAGTCCAACCCGTCACGCAGGACGCGTTTCTTCCCGCCAATATGCCAAATATCCGGGATGATCTTCTGGGCCAATCCATCCACAAGATCCTGCGCCTCTTCGAGAGAAAGATTATGGTAGA
>CAZPZE010000247.1:0-7117 GCA_964590625.1 uncultured Solibacteraceae bacterium | reverse complement strand
GCACACAGCCATTCAGGCCTCCTCTGATCGTATTGAAACAGAAAAGATCCAAATTGTTTCGGGCTGCTCCCCTCCGGCTTATTTGCTGTAACGCGAAACGAGTGACATTGGATTCACAATCGGCGGCAGATTGACAATCTGTTTGAATGCGTAGGTAGGAGGCCTCGCAGGGATGCCGCGATAGCGGCAAGCCACTGCGAGGCAAGTCAAATATGTCTCTATTTTCCTACTACGTTGGCCTGGATGTCCACCGGAAGTCGATCAGTTTCTGTGCCAGACGGCCGGACGGCACAGTCGCAAAAGAGGGGAAGATCCCGACCTTGCGCGATGCAATCCGGAATTGGGCCAGCGGTTTCGACGGACCCTGGTGTTGTGGCCTGGAAGCGACCATCTGCAGCCACTGGATTTATCAGGAGCTGAAGCAGTATGCCACGCAGGTCCAGATGGCGAACCCATCCCGACTGAAAGCCATATCGACAGCAAAACGGAAAAACGACGCCCTCGATGCGCGTACGCTCGCCGACCTGCTTCGGTGCAGTCTGTTTCCCGCCTGCTATGTGCCACCGCCCGCGTACGAATCGCTGCGCTGCTACTTACGGCAACGGGCACTGCTGGTCAGAGCTCGCGTGATGTTCAAGAACAAGACAGCGGGTCTGCTGATCCAGCGCGGTGTGCCCTATGAAACTCCCAGGCTGCATGGCAAACGATACTACACAGCCTTGATCGAGGAAAACAGCGCACTCATCAAAGATCTCAAACCACTGCTGGCATTCAACCGAACACAGATCGAGCGGCTGGACGACATGGACGATGTCATCGTCGAGCAACTGGTTTGCGATCCGCTGCTGAAGCAAAGAGTCGAGCGACTGAAATCGATCGCCGGCGTGGGCAACATCACGGCTTTGACCTGGGCCGTGGAAGTGGGTGAACCGAGCCGCTTCCCCAATGAGCGGCATGCCATCAGCTACTGCGGTTTGTGCGCAGCCGAGCGGGAATCGGCTGGCGTCCGCAAGCGTGGGCCGCTCTCCAAACAGCGGAATGCTTTTCTGCAGACGACGCTCATCGAAGCCGCCCATATCGCTGTTGCGCATAACGAGAAGCTGCGGGCCATTTATGAAACCGAATGCCAGCGTGGCCCCAAAAACCGCGCCACGCTGGAGGCGGCGCGCCGCCTCGTCCGCTGGCTGCTGGCCATCGATTGCCAGTATTTTGCCAGCGCCGCGGTAGCCTGAGGGAAGCGTTTTTTCAGGCATGGCAGATCTATCCAGCGTAACGATTTTCTCTGCCGGTGAAGCGGAGGTGGGCTCTGGTGGCGACCAACCCGCTGAGGAATAGCCGGCCAGACTCATCCGGCGTGACCGGATCAACATCCGGCTCGGGCTGATGACAGGACTCCGCCAGACCTCGCCTTGTGGGGCATACGAGGTCTGGTTCTCCCAGGCGCTCGACTCAATCTGTTTCGAGGCTGGCGGAGCGATCCAAACTCAATCTTCTGGACGCCCGCATTGTTTTGTGGTGATCCAGCATATGAATGTCTGGTCGCAGACCCTGCTCTGACGATCCGCCAGATCCTGTTCAACGTCCAGCTGATCGCCCAACAGCTCTTCGGGTTCTCTTTTAAAACCCGCCGGCGCCTCCTGCGCCTCAGTGCGAATTTTTCGGCGCTACTTGACTTTTACCTACCATGAATGCCCCACCGACTTCAAAGACATCACACCAGTGTTGTGTCTCGGTCGCGTGTCCGCTGAAGTTGGGGAACGCAACGGTCGCTTTAGCGCGTCACCACGGGGAGTTCGATTGAGCTCGCCTGGCCGGGTGCGTGATAAATCCGCTCGGTTGCTTTCTGGTAGTCATCGGGCTTCGCCCAGAAGATGTTGGGGACGAAAGTCTGCGGGTTGCGGTCGTAGAGGGGGAACCAGCTTGACTGGATCTGGACCATGATCCGGTGGCCCGGCAGGAAGACGTGGTTCGCGTTCGGGAGCGCGAATTTGTACTCGAGCGGTTTGTTGGGCTCGATCGCTTTCGGGGTTTCGAAGCTTTCGCGGTAGCGGCCGCGGAAGATGTCGGCGGCGATCATGAGCTCGTAGCCGCCCATGTTCGGCTCTTCCGCTACCTGGTCGGGATAGACGTCGATCAGCTTTACTACCCAATCGGAATCCGTTCCGCTCGTGGAGGCGATCAGATTCACCATCGGCTGTCCACCGATCTTCAAAGGTTCGGTCAGGACGCCGGACGTGAACACGGCCACGTCGGCGCGGCCCGAGGCTTCGCGCTGGTCGTCGACCAGCCATTCCGGCCAGGTGAGCGGGAGATCGTAGCCGATCGGCTGGCTGGGGCGCGCGCGGAAGGGGACCGGCTTCGCGGGATCGGAAATGTATTCGTCGTATGGGGTGTCGCCTGGCTTCGGAGCGGTGAAGCCTGCCGTGCCACCAGCGGTGAGGTAAAGCGATCGCGCCGTCGTACCCGCCGGCGGCCACGACTGCAGGCGCTGCCACTGATTGGCTCCGGTTTCGTAGGCGGTCACCGGGGCGATGTCCATTGGGGGCGCGTCGTCTTTCAGGAAGTGATCGAGAAACGGACGGAGAATCTGCTGGCGGAAGTACAGCGCGGTGTCGGTGGGGAACCGGAGGGCGCCGAGTGAGCTGCCGTTGTCGATCTCCTGCCCGTGGTGCCATGGGCCCAGTACCAGAAATACTTTGTCGTTCGATGTATCTTTCGGCTTGATGGCCTTGTAAACGGCGGGCGCACCGTAGATGTCCTCCTGGTCCCAGAGGCTGTGGACGAGCATGACGGGGACCTGGAGGGGCTGGGCGGCGAGGACGCGGTCCATCGCCTGATCGCGCCAGAAGGCGTCGTACGTGGGATGGGCCAGAATCTTGCGCCAGAAGCCGATTTGCTCCATGCCGTGACGCTGGGCCATTTCACCGGCGGAGACGGCGTCCATATAGAAGGAGTAATCGTCGTGGAAGCCGCTCCACCATTTTTCGTCGTTGGAGCGGGTCGCTTCCTGCTCGTAGATGTAAGGGAGATTCTGCTGGCGGAAGGCGCCGTTGTGGAACCAGTCGTCGCCCATCCAGCCATCGACCATAGGGTTCATGGGGACCGAGACTTTGAGGGCAGGGTGCGGATGTACGAGGGCCATGAGGGGGAGGAAGCCGTCGTAGGAGATGCCGAGGATGCCGACTTTGCCGTTCGATTCGGGAATGTTTTTGATGAGCCAGTCGATGGTGTCGTACGTGTCGGTGGACTCGTCGACGGGCGTGGGGTTGAGGGGGCCGCTGAGGGGGCGGTTCATGACGTAATCGCCCTCGGAGCCGTATTTGCCACGGATGTCCTGGACGACGCGGATGTAGCCGCCGGCGATGATGACGTCGGTGGCGTTGTCATAGCCCTGGAGCATGGGGCCGAGGTGGGAGCTGGGGGTGTGGGTGGTGAGCTTCTTCGCGTCGTAGGGCGTGCGGGTGAAGAGGATGGGGGCGTGGGCGGCGTTGCGCGGGATGAGGATGATGGTGTGGAGCCTGACGCCGTCGCGCATGGGGATCATTTCGTCGCGTTTGGTGTAGTCGAAGCCGTAGGAGGAGGGTTGGAATTTGGTGGGGATTTCGCTTTGGGCGAGGAGGGTGGAGGCGAGGAGGGCTATGGCTGCGAGGGGCTTCATGTGTTTGATTATGGGCCACAAATGAACGCAGATTTTGGGGGGATGATGGCCGGCCGAGCCGCGGGCTGAGGCAGGCTCACGGCTGGCTACCGATCGCCTGGGCCACGGCGGAGATGAGCTGTTTGAAGGAAAACGGTTTCTGCAGGAATGAGGAGAGACCTTTGCCTGCGAATTGCTGGGTCGCGAGAGTCTCGTTGTAACCGCTGGAGAGAATGGCGGGAATTTCGGGCCGGATCGCCCGTATGCGCCGGAGGACCTCTTCTCCGCCCATGCCGGGCATGGTGAGGTCCGTGATGACTACCGCAATGTCATTCTTCCGTTCGCGGAAGATCTCGACGCCGCGGGCGCCGTTTTCAGCGGAAAGAACCTGATATCCCTGCCATTCGAGCGCGGCACGGATGGCACTGCGGATGACTTCCTCGTCATCCACGATGAGAATGGTTTCGTCGCCGCGGCAGACGGAAGGCGTCGGCAGTTCCTGTTCCGGGACCTGCTCGCCGGCTTTCGCCGGGAACAGGATCTTGAATGTCGTGCCTTTCCCGACATTGCTGTAAATGCGCAGGGCCCCATGCAGGCTCCGCACGATTCCGAGTACCGCGGAAAGCCCGAGGCCTCGCCCATGCGTCTTGGTGGTAAAGAACGGATCGAAGATGCGCTCCCTCGTCTCCTCGCTCATGCCGGAGCCGTTGTCATGCACTTCGAGGACGACATACCGGCCCGGCGTCAGCGCGGCTCCGGGGGAAAAATTGGCGGCATACTCCTCGTCCACATCCTGCACGGAGGTGGTGGCGAGAACGGTACCCGGCCGATCCGAGGGGATCGCCTCGGCGCCGTTGATGATGAGATTCATGACGACCTGCTGGAGCTGCCCGACATCGCCTTCGATGAGGGGGAGGTTGTCCTGCAGGTTGAGCTGCAGGTGGACACTCTTCGGGACCGAGGTCTGGACGAGGGCGCTCATGCCGCGCACGAGCTCGGAGAGGTTGACGTTGGTGAGCGCAAAAGTTCCCTTGCCCGCATAGGCGAGCATCTGGCGGGTGAGATGGGCCGCGCGCTCGGCGGCTGACATGACGTTCTCAATGAGAGCCCGCTCACCGGCATTCCGGAGCAGCAGGACCTCCAGAGCCTGACTGGCATTGCCGAGTACGCCGGTGAGGAGGTTGTTGAAGTCATGCGCGATTCCGCCCGCGAGGATGCCGAGGCTTTCGAGTTTCGCGGTGTGGCGGAGCTGCTCTTCGAGACGCCGCCGGCCTTCGATCTCGGTGACGGTACCGATCCATTCTTCGACTGCGCCGTTGGGATTGCGGACGGGAACGGCACGCTCGACAAAATAGTGATATTTCTGAGTTGCGGCGTGGAAGATCCGGGCTTCGATGTCCGGGTATTCCTCGCCGCGCAAGGCCGCGCGCCAGTGCGTCTCCACGCGCGCCCGGTCCTCCGGATGAATGGCGCTGAGCCATCCCCAGCCGCAATATTCCTCGAAGGCCTGACCGGTGAAAGCCGCCCAGGAGGGCTGGGGTTCGTCGAAGGCGCCGGCGGGGCTGCGGGTCCAGACGATCGAGGTGGTGGCGGAAACCAGGGTGCGATAGCGCCGCTCGCTGCGGGAGAGCTCCTCACGGGCCCGCGCCGACTCCTGCTCTCTCAGCAGGGCGAGGTCGTGGTTGGCGAGGCGCAACTGCCGGTTGCTTTCCTGGAGCTGCTGCGCACGGATGAAGATCTCGCTTTCGATCTGTTCATTGCGAATCCGGAGATGCTCGGTGAGTTCCGCCTGTGCGACGCCCTTTTCCCTGGCGCGGACGAAATCGGTGACGTCTTCGGCACGGTGGAGGATGTAGAGGAGCGTTCCGTCCGATGACACGGGGGAATTGACCGGGCTCCAATGCCGTTCTTCGAACTCGTTGCCCTCGGACTCCGGTTTACGGATGTCGTATTTCTGGACGGCCATGGTGTCGGTGCGGCCGGTGGCGAGAACGCGTTCGAGGGAAGCTTTGAGATTGCTCACGCCGGTGGCGGCGGCATCAGAGGGATTATCGGGGAAGACTTCGAAGACGCCGCGGCCCAGGATCTGCGCGCGCTCGGTGAGGGTGGCTGCGAGGTAGGAGTCGCTGACGCCCGCGATGGTGAATCGGGGGGCGTCGGGGAGAAGGACGAGATAGAGCGTCGGGCTGAGCTCGAAGAGCAGCCGGAAATCTGAGTCGGGAATAACGGAAGCCAAAAGATACCCTCTCTTTTAGATCGGCTTTGGCTTTCAGAATAATTAGGCCCTGGGGATGATTTTGTTTTTATTGGCCGCAGAGATATTGGGGATACTGCCGGATAGGGCCAGTGCGGCGCGATTGACAATCGCGCGCAGAATGCCATTCTGCCTCACTTCCCGCGGGTAGAATATGAGTCAGAGGTTTCATTTGAAACGTCGGAACTTTATTAAGGCGGCGGTTTGTCAGCCTTTCGTTCTGGGTGCGCAGACGGGGGATTTTCCGATCACGGAACCGCGCGTTGTACGGGCTGGCGAGGATATCGACAGCCAGAACCGCTCGCTCGGTTTCAGCCACATCACGTTCAAGATCTCCACGCACGACACGGGCGGCGATTTCTTCCTGTTCGAGCACGCCAACCTTCTTCCGGGCGGACCGCCTGTGCACCTGCATAACAATCAGGAAGAGTGGTTCTACGTGATGGAGGGCGAGGTTCTCGTTCAGATTGGGGAAAAGCGCTTTCAGCTCAAACCGGGGGATTCGGTGCTCGCGCCTCGAAAAGTCCCGCACGCTTTTACAGCGGTCGGCGCGACGCCGGCGAAGATGCTTGTTGGTTACTCGCCCGCGGGCAAGATGGAGCAGTTTTTCCGCGACAACGCAAACGGAAAGCCGGTGGTCTGGGATGCTGCTCTTCTGCGTAAATACGACTGTGAACTCATCGGGCCGCCACTGAAGGAAAGGTGACATGAACGATCCGGAGAAATTGAAAGAGAATATCGCGGCTGCCGCCGTGAGCGGGGCCGGGGCGACGGTGGGGACTGCCGGTGGGGCAACCGCGGGAGTGCTGGAGCTGGCAGCCAGAGGCAGCGTCACGGCGGTCTCGGCCGGCGTTGTGATTGGCGCCGGGGCGGTGGCGGGCGCCGGTCTTGCATACGGGATTTTTCGATTGATCCGGAATCGCAGAAAGAGTCGAAATCAGAACCGGGCTGTCTGATATCCGGATCGAGATGCGAAAAGGGTTTACGAGAAAACCGCGCGCCGACGAGCCCGCGGTCCGAGGCAAGAACTACATCACGCCCGGCGGCCTGCAGCGCCTCAAAGAAGAGCACCGGTTTCTGCTCACGCGGGAGCGTCCGGCGGTGACCAAGGTGGTGGCCTGGGCTGCGAGCAATGGCGATCGCAGCGAAAACGCCGATTATCAGTATGGGAAGCGGCGGCTGCGGCAGATCGATGGGCGGATTCGTTTTCTCACGAAGCGAATCGA
>CAZPZE010000246.1:0-9978 GCA_964590625.1 uncultured Solibacteraceae bacterium | reverse complement strand
ATTCTGGGCGCCACCATGGTGCGGCAGATCCTCGATTTCTACTCGCTCTTCCACCCGGTCGCCGAAGGCTATTCCGACCGGGCGCGCCGAACGGTTTCCTTTCTGCGCGATTCAGCGGTCACGAAGTTCCGCGTGGTCACGATTCCAGGCAAGGCGGCGCGCGATGCCGAGTTCTTCCTCGATGCGCTCCACCAGCGCCAGTTCACTCCCGGCATGATCTGTGTCAATCGCACCTGGCTCTACGACACTCCCGAAACGCCGCCGCCCGGACTCGCAGGCGAACTGCTCGAGTGGTATCGCAGCGTAAGCGCATCTCACCGCACCGCGATCGCCGATCTGCGCTCACGGTACGGACATCGGGTACAAGAAATTCGCGTGCTGCGCGAGCTGGATCGTGATGTGGAAGGAATCGAATCGCTGTTGCAACTCGCGGAACAGTTCGACTGATCAGCCGATGCGCCAGACTGCCCAGAACAGCGCCGGCAGCGTTCCAATCGCGATCACTCGCAGCACGATGGGCCACGGCTGAGGCACGGACCCATCCAGTATCAGGCTCGTGAGCAGCACGGCCATCAGGCACGCCAGAATAATCGCATAAGTGAAGCGCTGCCGCGGAATTTGTCGCAGCGGCGCCTCGCGCGTATCCACGCCAAAAGTCAGGTCGTGGTCGCGCACCTCTTCGAGCAGCCGGTTCATTTCCCGCATCGCTCCAATAGTCAGAAGGCCAGAGCCCATTGCCCATTCGGCGGCGGACTGCCGGTTGAGGGTCAGGCCTGCTTCCGTTCTCAGCATGCGGCGCACGACACCAGGCTGCGCCTGGGCAATGGCGTCGATTGGTGCGGAGGAATCGGTGGACACATCGGAATTCCAGTAGCCCACGGCGACCAGATTCCGCAGAAAGCAATCGAGAAAGAGCGGGCGGACGGGCTCCAGCCGTGTGAGCGCGCGCCAGTTGCTCTCGAAGGCCGCGGCCGAGGGCGGAAACCAGCGGTGAATCTTGAGCTCCGGCTCGACCGCGGAAAACTCGTCCATCAGAGTCGATTCGAGATCGAGCGGAGGCCGCGACTGCACCATCCGGAGCAGCCGCTGCGCGGAGATCGTGGCGTTGCCGGCAAGGACCGCCGTAGTGTACTTGATGCCATCACTGATTCGGCCGGCGGGCACGGCGAGCGGGTTATTCAGATAGCGCATACGGAGCCGCCCATCGGAACTCACAGTCATGGCGCGAAGATCGGGATCGGCATCCACGAATGCGAGGGAATAATACTGCTCGAGCATGGCGGCGGCCACGAGGACGCATATCTGCGAATCTCGCTGCTCCACCAGATCCGCTGCCGACAGTCCCTGCACGGGATACCAGCACAGCACTCCGGACGTGCAGAGGTCGGGGATGAGCTGTGGATAGTCAACCATTGTCTCGCCGCGATGCTGCCCAATGGCATCGAGAAAGCGGCGCTCGTGCGCCAGCGTTTCGGCATTGCGCAACCACTCTTCGAACTGCGCGATCACCGCCCGGCGGACCAGACCGGCAATCTCGGGATGCTTCACTGCCCGCAGATTTTTCGCAAATGCCGCGAGTTCCCCGGCCGGGACCGGCTGACGCGCAACCTGTACGACGATGGCCCGTCCGCCTACCTGCGAGAGATACGCGGTGCGGTTGAAGGTGTTCCAGAGCGGCGGATTTTCAAGTGACGAGGCCAGTTCGTAAGCGTCCTCGCCCAGCTCACGGAGCACGGCTTCCGCAACCGTAGCCAGAGGTACGGGCGGATAATCGATCTGAATCTTCCGGAGTTCGATGATAGCGCCGGTATCGACCAGGTCCGCGCGCCACGACAGAAAACGGCCGAAGACAGCATAGAGACCGCCCAATTCCCCCAGCGCATTGCAGAAGGATCGAGCGGGGTCGCTGCCCTCCGCGCTCGGAATCGCTTCATTCCGCCATGCGCCGCGTGAGAGCAGGCCGTGCGTATCAAAGACCGAGATCGGATTTTTGTTGATTTCCCCCAAGCGTTCAGCCGATGACGACCGTCTCCTCCACAATGGTCGCCCGGGCTGCATTTACTGTGACGGAAGGCGCGGGCCGCACGATGTCGCCGAGGCGTTCGGAGGCCTCCTTCAGGTTCAGCTTTCGATGCAGGTTGTCGAGCATGGGGCGCCGGTCCTCGCTGATCCGCGAAGACAGCGAATCGGCAAGTGAATCGATCATCTCACGGAGCTTCTCGACAGACTTTTCGGGATGAACCGAACCGGCAACAGTTTGAACTTCCTGCATGCCGTAAACGGTCATGGCGGCGGACAAGCGGACCAATGAGTTCAGAAGTTCGAGCATGATCTGGCCTCTCGATGGGCGGGGATTATTCGGTGTGCGTATACCTGATCAGACGACGCAGCAGATAAAGCATCCACACTGTCCATGATGACACAAATGCGATAACCAGAACCTTCCAGAACGGTGAAGTGTGCATGGCGGTTTTACCTCCGCCGAGCGCCAGAAACACGACTGTGAGGGCCCATACCGCGGCGCCCGCATAGGCCCGGGCGCGCAGCGGCTCGCGGTCGATTTTGGCCGGGGCGTGCCGGACTCGCAGGGTGATTTTGCGGCGCTCGAAGCGTTCGAGAGCACGCAGCATGGCAGGCGGACCGCCGCGCATCCAGATGGCCGCATCGGCGAGCAGGGAAGTGGCGCCGGCGGCGGAAAAGAACTTCTTGCGGGACTCCTCGAAGAGGTAATCTTCGACGATGTTGCGCAGCACGAGAGCCAGATCGAAGTCCGGCGCGAGGCGCGAAACGACGCCATCCACCAACACGATAGAGCGGATGTACTTGATCATTTCGCGGTCCACCAGGACGCCGTAGCCGCGGCAAATCATGAGGAAGTCGCGCATCGCGATGGTGATCGAAACCTTGAGCCGCACTTTGCCGTGGATCGCCGGCTGCTCATACCAGGTGAGAGCCAGTTCCTGAATACGCTTCCGCATACCTTCGAGATCGGCGTCCGGCGTGAGCATGACGATGTTCAGGAAGTTGCTGTAGATCTCATCAGGATCGCCCTGCGAGAAAGCAACGGTGAGCTCGATCTGCTTGTGGCGCGCTTCCGGCGTGAGCTTGGCGACGATGCCGAAATCCACATAGCCGACCATGTTGTCCGGCAGGATGAGAAGGTTGGCGGGATGGAGATCGGCGTGGAAGACGCCATGCCGGAAAGCGTCGCTCAGGAAGTTCGTGATGACGTTGCTGCAGTAAGTGCGGGCATCGAAGCCCTGGGCCGTGAGCTTCGCCAGTTCTTCGGTGGCGCCCTCCTCGACCAGCCGCAGGTATTCAAGAACGCTCGGCCCCTGCAGAAACTCCATTGTGAGGACGCGTGATCGGGTAAGTTCCCAGTAGATCCGGGGGATACGCTCGGTCGGCGAATCGACGGCGTTGGCCTTCACCATGTCTGAATGGCTGGCTTCGCGCCGGTAATCGAGCTCGTCGCGCGTCCAGACCGCCAGTTCGCGGATGGGATCGCGCATGAAGTAAAGGCTGCGTATCCGGAAAAGAAATACGAACCACACGAAACTCCGCATCAGCAGGATGTCGCGGTGGAAAGCGTAGCGGACGCCGGGGCGCTGCACTTTGATCGCCACTGTGGTGCCGTCGGCCATGCGGGCGCGGTGCACCTGGCCGATCGAGGCCGAGCCGATGGCGTCGTAATCGAACTCGGTGTAGAGCTCTTCCGGAGGCTTGCCGAATTCCGCGACGAAAACGCTGGCGACCTCCGCCGGGCTCGAAGTGGGAACGCGGTCGAGGAGCGAAAGCAGCGCGTCGCAGTATTCGCGGGGCAGGCTATCGATCTGGAGTGAGAGAATCTGGCCGAGCTTGACGAACGTCCCGCCGACGTCTTCGAGACCTTCGCGCAACAGCAGGTGGCCGAGCGTAGGCTGGCCCTGCATGCGGCGGACCAACACGCGGGAAAGCTGCCGGATCACGACCCGCATCACCTGAAACAGACGCTGGAGATAATCGAAAGCTGGGTTACGCGGGGTCACCGCCGGCATGGTAGCGGTGGTTACTTGCCTTCCGTGAATTTATCGCCCTTGGCTTTGCAGTCGACCACGATGGTGGCGCCGCGTGCCAGCCAGACTCCCGCCATTGCCTGCACCTTCTCCGGCAGCGTGTCACCCGTGCCTTCCGGCACGGTGAGCAGGTCCGTCATTCCGGCGACGACTTTCGGCAGGCTCTCCGTGGGGCGCGCAATCATTTCGAGGCCTTTGAAAGCAGCTCCGATCGATACCGAAAACCCGGCGCGCAGCAACTCCGGCACTAATTTTGGATCGAATGAATCAGCCATATCAGTTCCTCCCGCGCGCCCTTGTTTTCAGGGCGGAAATCCATCATACCGCCTCGCCTGCGCACTCTCACCCAGTGAATTGACGGGCCGAATCATGTCAGCCGGGAAACTAATCGGAAAGTATTAGACGAAGGTTTCGGCGCCAGATTAACATCGGTGCGTGATGCCGGTTTTTGCTGTTAAGCTTGGGGGTTGACGGCCCGCGACGTATTCCGAAATGCTCTGGATCTGACGCAGCAATCGGCACGGCTGATGCGCGACCTGACGCCGAGCGGTTTCCTCTGCGACTGGCAGGAATTCGACAATAAGATCGAATCCTTCCGCCTGTTTCAATGGGCGGACCGCGAGCTCGAGATCCCGTCGGACGCGGGGCCGCACGAAATCCTGACGCATCTGCCGATGGAGGAAAATTTCCACACCATCTGGGTTCGGGAAGGCGTGGGTCACATGGCGGGGAAGGCGGCGATCCTTTCGACGCAGGGGCTGCTGACCGGGGGCGATGCCGGACGGCTGCCGGACAGCACGCTGATCCCGCTGCACGCGGGCATGGGGACGGCGTTCGCCGAGAAGCTGTTCGACGGGCTGCCGACACTTCCGAACAAATCCGATATCGATCGGGCGGTGCGGCGGTTCGTGGATCTCTGCGCCGCCAATTGCCGCCCTGGCTGGGAAGATGGTACTGTGGAGTCGCTCGGGCTCATCGTGCGGTGTCTGTATCCGCATCTGCTCTCAGAGGTGAGCGACGCGATGCGCCGGATTGAGGCGCGGCTGCGGCTGCTGTTCTGGCACGGCGTGGGGCGCGGGCTGTATTTCGTCCCGGCTAATTTTTTGCCGTATACGGGCGGGCGCAAGCGGATGATCGAGAGCGCGATGGATGAGTCGAAAGATCCGGACGAGCGCCGCAACGTGCTGGCGGGGCTGATCTGGGGGGTGACGCTGGTGAATCTCCCCAATCCGAAGATCGTGAAGTCGGTGGCGCGGGTGTGCTCGGATCTCCAGTTGTATGACGAGTTCACGAACGGGTTGATCTCCGCGCTGCTGGCCTGGCACCACATGGTTCCGCGCAATGTGGAACATACCGGGACCTACAGCAGCCCGGAAAACAAGCGTGAGGGCGATGGGCTTTTCTGGCGTCACTGGATTGCGGATCCGGCGCGGGAGGCGCTCGAAGAAATCTACCCCGGGCTCGACCGGCAGAATCGCATCGCCTCGCTTTATTTGTACCGGACAACCGACGAGCTGCGGAAGCTGGCGGCGATGCCGGTGGGGAGTCCAGCATGAGCGATACGGCAAGAGCGATTGGCGCGGCGATTGCGGGCCTCGCGCAGGCGGCGACGGCTGCGCCGAGCAATCTGTTGCTCGAGGTGGACCGGTTCCGGCTGGTTCGGGAAAACACGTTGAGCACGCTCGATGCAGTAAGTGCGGCGCAGGCGGAATGGTCGCCCCGGCATGGGGTATGGTCGATCGTCCAGATTGCGGATCATCTGCTGCGGACGGAGGAGATGTACCGGGATCAGTTCCGGCAGATTATCGATGTGGCGCGAGAGGGCGGCGACGCGATTCGGGTCAGCCTGCGCGATGTGGATTCGTCATTTGCCGGCGTGCCGCGGCCGGTGATGCAGATGTTCGAGTTTCCCGCGCGGATGATGAGCCAGTTCATGCCGCAGGCGGTGCGGGAGGCGGTGATTCGGTATCCGATCGTCTCGGCGGTGAATCCGACGGCATCGACTCCGCGGCCGAATGTGGAACTCGGGGCGGTTCGGACGGCGCTGGCGGCATCGCTGGTGGAGACGGAGAAGCTGCTGTTCGGGCCGCTGCCGCCGAACGTGGAGAGGCCGGTGATCGATCACCCGATCATGGGGCGAACGAATATCCGGGAGCTGTTCCGTGTGGTGATTGTGCACGAGGAGCGGCATCAGGGTCAGATGGCGGCGTTGCGGAAGCGCGCGGATTTTCCGCGGCGGTGAGGCTGCAGGATGTTTTCGAGATTTGCTGTTTTGATGCTGGCAGTCGCGAGCGGGCCGATTTTTGCCCAGTCTCCGATGCAGATATGCCGCACCCAGCAGGATTCGGAGAACGCGACGTGGGCTCGTAAGGCTGGTCTCTCTCAAACCGATGTAGATCGACATTGGAGTGACAAAGTATCTATTCGTGCGCGATCTGCATTCGCGATGGAACTCGCTAGAGTGTCACTAGACGTGCCTTCGCTGACTTGAATGGGAAATCGCATTCTCGCCCTGCGTGCCAAGTCGAAGGCGTATTTGATATATGTGTTGCGCTCATTGCGAGAGCGATGGTCAGTGCGCGACAGCGCCAATATGATGGCGTCTGCCCCCACAGCGGGCGAGGCAGAATGTGCAAGCACAACGATACGCTTAGCTTCTACCCAAGCGATTTGTTCACCTACAACTGTCCCACCGGTCACGCCGTCGGCTCCCAACGTGAAATACGCGAGTAAAAGAAGCAACGCCTTTACAAATCCACCTCTGATACACACCTGACACCCCACAGAACAGAATCTGATGATTTAGGGTTCCCGCATCCGCTGCTGGATACTCCATCTAGCAGCGACTGCGAAAAGACTGGGCGCTAGTTTTCCGTTGGAACCCTACTGGCAGCGTCCACTATTATCGAATCCGATGAGATTTTTTTGGGGTCGAGTCTCAACCCCGTTTGTTCTTTTATTGCAGTAAAGATGGTTAATCCAGATGGGTCTCCCTGGAGCTCATCAGGACGATCTAAAGCGATAGACGATGTCCGAGGATCCACCGTCCACTGCAGAGTGAAATCGTAATCTCCAGCCAGCTCTGTCATATTGACGACACGTCTATCTAAATGAATTAGCCGTGACGATAGGAAAGTGGCAAATTGCTCCATCGAGACATGGCGGAATGAGAAAGATATTCCGGGCTGCGAGGTTGGCCTGATTTCAGTGGTTTCGTCTGCAACGGCAGGGCGCAGCTTCGGCGACTTCTTGTCCAGCGCCAGCGAGTAAACCATTTGGTCATTTGCGGAACGATGAAGTGCTAAACCAAAGCGGTCCTTGAGAAGGGATTGCAGCATTTTCATTAGGTCATCATTCGAAGCCTCTTTGCCGGCAGTCGCGTCGATCGAATACCGCTGTTCTGCTATCCAGGCCGGCCCAAAGACCTGAGACGGGGCGACGGCGTAGGCCCGCGCGATGCATTCAAGCAAGGTAGCATTCAGATACCTTAGTCTCCCTCGCGACGCCTGAAGCGAAACCACCTCAAACGGCGGAGTGCTCACTTTGACTGATGCGGCGTCGAAGCTGACCGGTACGGCCGGCGCAGCTTGCGCGGAGCAAACCGTGGCCCCGCAAGTGAGATTTGTGATGAACAGAACGGATAATAGATGTGCCCCAATTGACCGCCGGACGTTCTCCCGCAGACGCTGCCCATTGACCGACAGAATGGAGATCAAATTGCTCGGCGGTAATGAGCACCCAAGAGAATCTTCAATCGAAAACATAATGCGTTGTCACCTCCTCGCCAAGAATGTATATCAGTTAAATGACGTCACGCGAAGCGCGATCGTTCAGTTGAATCAGCGCATCCGAATTCGACGACTTGCCCGCTTGCCCGTCTATTCTGCAATTCTCGGAAACCTTCGGAATCTCTTGCTCTTGAAAGCGTCGAATCACTCCTCCACGGAGCAGTGACTCCAAGACTCCCATCATTTCCGGATCTACGTCGGCCATAATGTCGCGGAGATACGAACCGCGGTTCCGGGCGCAGGCCCGGCTTCCCGGACATGCTCACACATCGTCAACCTTGATTCGAGCTCGCTGAAGGCGCACGATCAGATTCTGCTTGTGGAGGGGGCTGGGTCTTGTATCCGGATCCATGTCGTCGAAGGCCATCCGCCGTTCGCCCATGTGTGGTCGCTCGGTAATCAGGCGATTACCGATACCTCAGGGCAGTTGCATTTTGATCAGGATGGCGCAGTCTGCTCGAGGTCGACGCCGCAGCCTCCGAGTACCCGTGTCACAGAGGGTAAGATTCTGCTGGAAGTGCCATCTCCACGTCGGTATCTGGATCAACGTACCTTTCCGCCCTATACGTTCGAATTTGTGTGGGACGGCAGAGGGTATGAAATGGGCAGGCGGTAACGGACAGCCAGTCGCCGGCCAGAAGCCCTGCCTGCGTTAAGATTTGCCGAAGAGGAGTTGGGTGAAGCCGGGGTAGCCTTCGACTACCAGGATCGTGGCGTTGACCGGCGGGTGGTCCACGATTTGAGTGCCGCCGCCGGGCCAGCGAATTTCGATGGAATCGATTTCGGTGAGCTGGCCGAGACCGAAGTGCTGTTCGGTGGGGAGGCAGCCGAAGTTTGTGCCTCCGTTGACTTCGCGCATCTGGCGCTTGCCGCCCGCCCAGAGCGTGAGGCGCGCGCCGATTGCGTCACGATTGCACGTCGTCCCGCGCAGGCGCACGTTGATGTAGTTGCCGGTCCGCTCTTTCGGACAGAAAACCGTGCTCGTCATCAGATCGCCGGGGTATAGGCCGCCCGCGGCGACAAGGATGGAGAGGCGTCCATCGCCGAACAGATCCGCGACGTTCGCGCCGTGGCTCTTGCCGGTGAAGGGGAGACCCGCAGAGAACGTCACGTTGCGATAGCGCGTGCCATCGCTCTGCAGAACGATCATCGGCTCGATGCGATCCATCGGCGGCGCGCCGTTGCCGAGAACGAAATCGATGTTGCCATCGTTGTCGAGGTCGCCGAGGGTGCCGCTCATACTGCCCCAGCAGCCGTCGAGGCCGAGCTCGCGGTCTTTCATCGTGAACGTGCCGTCGCGGTTGTTGTGATAAATGCGCAGGGGTTTGCCGTCCGCCGGGCCGCGGCCGGTGCGCATGGTCTCGATGATGTCTTCGTAGTCGGACCAGACGAACTGCGCGACATCGAGCCAGCCGTCATTGTCGTAGTCGACCCAGGCGCAAACGGTTCCGATCGAGGGGTCGGTGAAGCCTGCCTGCTCGCTGACATCCGTGAACGTGCCGTCGCCATTGTTGCGCAGGAGCTGGGCGTGACCGAGCGCGCTGACGAAGAGATCGGGATAGCCGTCGTTGTTGTAATCGCCCCAGGCGGAGCCGATCGCCGGCAGCAGGCCCCCTACACCGGCTTTTTCGGTCACGTCAGTAAACGTGCCGTCCCCATTGTTGTGGAAGAGCTGATTCGGGACGTGTTTGTCGAAGACGCCGCCGGCGTTGTTGGGGATGAACAGATCGAGATTGCCGTCGCAATCGTAATCGACCCATGAGGCGGAGAAGCACGGGCCCCACGTCGAGAGACCGGCCTTTTCGGTGACGTCCGTGAATGTGCCGTCGCCGTTGTTGTGATACAGAGTACCGTCGCCCGCATACCAGCCGAGGCGGGTGATGTAGAGGTCGGTGAAGCCGTCGTTATCGTAGTCTGCGGCGAGGATGGAGAAGCCGTTCACCGCCTGGTCAAGGCCGGATTCGATGGAGACGTCCGTGAACGTTCCGTCGCCGTTGTTGCGATAGAGGCTGGTGCCGCCGTGGGCTGAGGTGATGGCAACGTCCAGCAGGCCATCGTTGTTGTAATCGAAAATGGCGATGCCGCGGCCGCCGCTGGTCTTGTTAAGGCCGATTTTCGAAGCGATGTTTTCGTAC
>CAZPZE010000245.1:0-15104 GCA_964590625.1 uncultured Solibacteraceae bacterium | reverse complement strand
CAGTACGTCGCCAGGCTGCAGGCGGACATCGCCGGTTTTGTTTGCCAGAATCTTGTCGAGATCGATAGGCATATCCGCGCGGGTACCGTCGCCCTTATCGCGCAGAATTCGTGCCTTGCTCAGCTTCGCGGTCGAGAGCGGACCTTCCGCCAGTGACAACGCGGTGAGAGCCGAGATCTGTTCGCGCTGCCCGAGCGCGAATTCTCCCTGCTTGTGAACATCGCCCATCACGTAGATGGATTGGCCGGGTTCGACCGTAATTACGTCGTGGGGGCGAATGATGAGGGCGCTGACCGCGCTCTTGCTGTCCAGCGCGTCCCGCAACGGGGCTTCTGCGACGTAGAACTTCCCGGAAGCGTCCGCCGCGGCGCCGGGAACAGGCAGCGCGCCTTCCTCTATAGATCGCGTGATCCGGACTCGGTTGCCTGCGTCGGCCTTTACACCCTGGGCGAGCGAGAGAACCTCGAGCAATGTCTTTTCGCCATCGAGCTGATAGGAGCCGGGCTTGTTGACTTCGCCCATCACGGATACCGGCTGGCTGCGCATTTCCGTCACGCTCACGGTGACCTGCGGGTCTTTGAGCTGCGAATGAAGCTGTTTGACGAGCTCTTCATGAAGCTGATCGACCGTCAGCCCCGCGGCGTGAATACGCCCCGCGAGAGGCACGGCCAGATTGCCGTTCAGATCGATACGAAATGGATGGGTCCCGATCTCATCGATGCCGAGCGCCCAGATGCTGACTTCGTCACCGGCGCCGAGCTTATAAGAAGGAGGCGGGTCAACGGCGGCCCAGGCACAGACCGCGAAACAGCAGCATGCAGCCGTGCAGTGCAAAATTGTTTTGAATACCATGGCGGACTTTCTCCTCGGAGCTTGCAGGAATGCAGCGAGCATTGTCGGGAAACAGACGGAAGACCCCTGCTTCACGCCCGCCCGTTGAGTTTCCACACAGATCCCCACTCGGGCCGATACACTGCAATGTTTGTGCCAGGTAACCGTTGCCTGTGAATGCCGGTAAATAAGTGGTCTCAAAGACACCCTGCGGAATGGGACGCCTCGCACGATGGCAGAGAGTGGTAGCGGGAGTCTCTGAAATGGCGTGCGAGTCCTCTCGATGCCACTTTGCGGCAGTCCGGTAACTTCGTGCCCGCCAAGTGGAAGGTCCGTTGCATGTAATCGCACCCAGCGGAGGAGGAGAGAGTCTGAGCGAGTCGCAGGAACAGCTGCAACGCGGGCAAAACGGTGCGCGAACGTTCGCTTCAGTGAAAAAGCCGTTCGGTGCGGCCGTCCAGTCACTGACGAAGCACGAGAAAAAATTACTGGCTGAGTGGAAGCGGCAACTGCACCGTCTGCCCGAATCGCGCGGCACCTATGGCGCACATACCGAAAATGCGCTTTGGAACGCAGCGCAGAAAATCACCAAAACCACCTTCCCGGAATTTTCTTCGCGCCTCACTGAACTCGGAGACGATCTGGCCCGGCGGGAAGTGGCGCCGGAAGAATTGGCAGCCACGATCACCGGTCTGCAGAATGCGGCGCTCACGTGCCTTTCGCGCGATCGCAGGGAGGAGGCGATCGCGCTGCTGCGAATGAGCTCTCTCGCGACGAACATCCTGCTCTGCGCTTACGCCCGGCACTGGCAGAATCGCGGCGATGCCATTGAGGCAAGGCTGCGCGACGCGGAGGAGAGGATGCTTGGTACGTCCTCTTACGTTACCGGCGTTTATGAGCGTGAACGCCGCCGGCTGTCGCACGATCTGCATGATGAGATCGGCCATGAGCTCGTGGTTCTGAAGCTGCGGCTGGAGCTGATCGCGGCCGATGTGGCGCAGAACAAGTTCGCTTTGCTCACGCCGCGGCTGAATGACGCGCTGGAACTGGTGGGGCGCGCGATCGACTCCGTGCGCCGGCTCGTGATGGACCTCGGCCCGGCTGTTTTCGATGACCTGGGCTTCCTGCCTGCGATTCGGCTCTACGGCAGGCAGTTCAGCGCGAGCACCGGCATTGAGGTCACCATTCGCGAAGGCGATATGCCGGCCGAAATTCCGCTCTCCCACCAGACGGCTCTCTACCGCGTGATGCAGGGCGCGCTTTCCAACGTTCTGCGCCACGCAAAAGCGAAGCATGTGACCGTGGCATTTGCCTGCCTGAAGAATTCTCAACTGATCATGACCATTGAAGATGACGGCGTGGGCTTCGACACCACCGCAGTGCGGGCGAAGCAGCGATTCGGCCTCACGGCCATGCGCGAACGCATCGCGGTGCTGGGCGGGAAAGTCCATGTGCAATCCTGGCCTGCGAGCCCGCTGGGCGGACGCCGCGGAACTAGAATTGAAGTGGATTTGCCGCTGGTGGGAGGCTCCCGATGAGTAACAAGCTGCGCGTACTCGTTTGCGATGATCATTCGCTCTTCCGGGAAGGAGTGAAATCGATTCTGAGCGCGCAGCCGGATATCGATGTAATCGGCGAAGCGTTCGACGGCCTGCAGGCGGTCGATTTGGCGAAAACCCTGCGGCCCGACGTCGTGCTGATGGATATCTCGATGCCTCTGCTCAAGGGCTTCGACGCCACGCGCCGCATTCACCGCATGCTGCCCGACATCAAAATTCTGGTGCTCACCATTCATGATGATGAGGACCTGGTGGCGCGGTGCCTGATGGAAGGCGCAGCGGGCTACATTCTGAAGGATGCTCCACCATCACAACTCGTTTATGCGACGCAGGCGGTCGGCCGCGGAGAACGATATCTGAGCCCCCGCGTGCTCGGCAGCGTAGTCAATGCCTATAAAGGAAACACCGAACGCGCGGGGCAGACGAAATACGATCTACTGAGCGATCGCGAGCGGGAGATTCTGGTCTTGCTGGCGGGCGGTGACGCGCTCAAGGAAATCGCCCAGCGTCTGAACCTCAGCGTGAAAACGGTGGACGCGCACAAAGCAAACCTCATGCGCAAGCTGGAACTGCATGACCGTTCCGAGCTGATCCGCTACGCGATTCGCAACAAGCTGGTGGAGCCTTAAATATTCACGCGGTGAGAGCCATCTCACCGGCCGCCGCAACCGCCCATTCGGCTTCCGGCGTTTCTTCCGCGGCAATCTCCGTGATCACATCGGCAAGCTTCATCGGGTCATGCCGAAGGTGGAAGCCATCGCGCCCGAGCACGTCGCCGAGCACCGGCCGCGCGCCGAGTTCGCGAATGGCTTCGATATCGTTGAACACCGGATGGCTCCCCGCATAGCTCGCCTGTGCAACGAGCTCTTCCGGCAGGCTGCCTGAATTCATCACGCACGCGTCGACCGCGGCTTCTCCCAGATGGCGCAGCAACACACGGAGATGATCCGACGCCCGGAATCCGTCGGTCTCACCAGGCTGAGTCATCAGATTGCACACCTGAATCTTCAGGGCACTCGAATCACGAATAGCATCGGTGACGCCGGGAATCAGCAGATTCGGAAGAATGCTGGTGAAAAGACTGCCGGGCCCGAACACGATCACGTCAGCCGGCTCGATCGCGGCCAGTAACCCGGGCGCCGGTGCCAGGTTCTCCGCTTCAAGCCACATCCGCGAGATGCGTCCCATCTGGCTGGCGACCTGCGTTTCGCCGCGGACGATCGCGCCGTCGGTGAATTCCGCGCACAGAGTGGCCGGCGCTTCGGTGGAGGGCAGCACGCGTCCGCGCGCCTGCAGCAGTTCGGCGGCCTGATCCACCGCTTCGAGAAGACTGCCGGTACGTTCGCACAACGCCGTGACGACGAGATTCCCCAGCGCATGCCCGCGAAGTCCGTGCCCCTGACTCAGCCGATGCTGAAACAGCCCACTGAGCGGGCTATCGCCATCGGCCAGCGCAACAAGGCAGTTGCGCAGATCGCCGACGGCCGGGATTCCGAATGACTGACGAAGCTCTCCGCTCGATCCGCCGTTATCGGAAACGCAGACGATAGCGGTAATCGAAACGTCGCTGGTTTTCGATGAAAGGCAGGTTTGCCGGAGGCCGCGCAGAACGATGGGGAGGCCGGTTCCGCCTCCAATGCACACGATCTTCACCGCTGATTTCGATAGCAGGACTACGGCCCAAATAGAGCGAAGATCGCGCGCGCGGAATCGCGAAGACTAACCGGCGGCGCTGCTGGCGCCGGCACCGATCTGCCACCGCTTGATCTTGTTCAGCAGCGCTTTGTAGCTGATGGACAGTTTCTTTGCGGCGAGTTTGCGATTCCAGTTCACCTCGTTCAGCGTGCGGAGCACGACTTCGCGCTCCACGCGTTCCGCGGCGAGCGAAGAAAGCTTCTTGAGCGAAGCCTGATCCCGCGGCAACTCCGTGGGCACGCTCTCCGCTGCAGACGCGGCCACCGCGCGCACGGCCGGAACTTCCACGGCCGGAGCTTCGGGCTCAATCAGATCACCGAGAACCAGCCTGACATCCGGCAGAATGACGAAGCGCTTGATGATGTTTTCGAGCTGGCGCACGTTGCCCGGCCAGGAGTAATTCTCGATGGCCTCCATGACATCGGGCGGAATCTCACGAACGGGGCGTTTGTACCGATTCGAGTAAAGATTGATCAAAAACGTGCACAGCGGTGCAATATCTTCCTTCCGGTCGCGGAGCGGCGGGATCTCGATGCGGATCACATTGAGGCGATAGTAGAGATCTTCACGGAAAGTTCCTTCAGCCACGCATTCCTCAAGACGCTGATTGGTCGCGGCCAGAACGCGCGCCGAGGAGCATTGCGGCTTGGTGCCGCCAAGGCGCGTAAACTCACCATCCTGAAGCACATGCAGCAACTTCGCCTGCAGCAGCGGGCTCATTTCTCCAATCTCATCGAGGAAAATCGTGCCGCGTCCGGCGAGTTCGAACTTGCCCGGCTTATCGCGCAGGGCGCCGGTAAAAGCGCCCCGCTCATAGCCAAATAATTCAGACTCAAGGAGTTCGGAAGGCAGGGCCGCGCAGTTCACCTTCAGCATCTGATCATTGCGGCGCGACGAAGAATAGTGAATGTGGCGGGCCATCACTTCTTTACCGACACCGGACTCGCCAAGGATCAGCACCGGGACATCGGTATCGGCCACCTGCGCGGCCAGGTCTCGCATTTTCATCATCTGCGGATTGCAGGAAACCACTTCGCGCGGGCCAGTGCCCGTGGGGGCTGGAGTGCCCGCCTGGCTTTCATCGAGCGCGCTCTGGACCGCACGCTCTAAATCTTCATCAGCAAAAGGTTTAACGAGATAGTCGCTGGCGCCCAGGCGCATCGCTTTCACGACCATATTGACCTGCCCCATGCCGGAGAGAACAATCGTGGGAACGGTGCGCCGGGAGCGCGCCATTTCTTCCAGGACTTCGATGCCGCCGACACGCGGCATCATGAGATCAAGTATGAGGACGTTTGGTTGGTTTGCGGCCCTTAACCGCGCGATCGCACGCTCGCCGGAAACGGCAGTCTCCACGTCATAGCCGCGCTGCGTGAGGAACGCGCCGAGGTACGAACGAAATGACTCGTCGTCATCGACTACAAGCACACTGGGTTTGGTCACGCATCTATACCTGCATGCTGCAGACCAACTGCAAGTTCACCTAAACGATTGATGTTTCGAAGGGCAGCGGAAAGATATTCCGAGCTACCCACGCAAGTAGTTCGCGCATCGTCCAGCGCCATGCGAGTGAAGCCACGGGCGGCGATGAGCGGATTGGTGAGTTCGCTCGCAATCGTGACGATTGTCGCCCTTGCCTCATCGCGCTCCCGAAGATCAGCGAGGACAGCGGCAGCCGGCTCGCAGACTTTGCGGATGGCGAGCCGGATGGACTCGTCGATCGGCCGGGCGGCGGCCAGCGCCACGATTCCCTCGAGCCTGCCGGCAGAGCTGATGGGGATCAGAACGCGTCCGGCAAAGCAGACATCTTCTCCGCGCTCCAGAGCCGGGAGCACCTCAGGATGCTCTCCGATCCAGCTATCGAAATCGCCCTCCCACAACTGGCGATCGCCATCGAGTCCACAAGCGAGCCCGAAAGTGTGCGCCGCTCCGTCCCACCGAAACGCGACGGCATCGCCGGCATCGAGAATCGGGCGGATGGAAGCACACAAAAGCGTGAGCAGAGCCCGAACTGAAGGCGATTGCTCGCGACCCGACAAATTTTCCTGCGTACTTCCGATGGCTGACCTCCTGGTACCAGCGACCCCTGTTGATCATCGCGCACGGGTGAGTCAAATCGACTCACCCGCGACGAGGGCCTTTTGTCCACATCGTAACCAACCGCACGATTGTCGGGTATTGAGAAAACACCTAACCTCCATAGATAAAATTCCCTGGATCACAGGAGGTGAATCCCGTACACGTGGTATCCCGCTTGCAGCGATTGAGCAGGCCTTGCGCGAATGCGAGTACCGATTCTCAAACAAGGCGATTATCTGATCGCCTCCATTCAATCTGCGCTCTCCGATGAGGACCTCATTCAGTTGCGGGACGATCTTGCGTCACGTGTTGGAAAGTACCGTTCGAAAGGCGTGATTGTCGACGTGACTGTGCTCGATGTGATGGATTCTTTTGCCACGCGCACACTCCGCGATCTTGCGCAATCCGTCCGCCTGCGCGGTGCGCAGACCGTCATCGTAGGGATACAGCCCGAGGTGGCTTTCGCGATGGTGCAGCTGGGGCTTGAGCTGGGCAACGTGCATACCGCGCTCGATCTCGAGGAAGGCCTGGAGTTGATGACGGCGGGCCTGCCTGCCTGAGGATCGCGCGGGTGGCGGTGGAAACCAGGCATCTGCCAATTCGGTCGGACAGCGACGTCGTGGAAGCACGAATGGCGTCACGTGCTCTCGCCGGCCGCGTAGGTTTTTCGGGCACCGATCAGGTGCTGATTGCGACAGCGGTCTCCGAGATCGCGCGCAACATAGTGGAATATGCGCGCGGCGGTGAGGTGCTGATTTCAGCGCTGGACGGCCGGCGAAAGGGTTTGGAAATTATTTTTCTGGATGAAGGGCCGGGCATCGCGGATGTCTCGAGAGCCATGGAATCGGGCTACACGACCGCGCGCGGGCTCGGGATGGGTCTGCCCGGAGCAAGGCGGCTGATGGACGAATTCGATATTGCGTCCCGAGCAGGACGCGGCACCGCAATCAAGATGAGGAAGTGGCTCACATGACTCATGCCGTCCAGCGCAAGCGGCGCTCGCTGATCGACTGGAGTTACTCGGTGGTGAAGCCGCCGGGCGAATCGGAGTCGGGCGACATGGCGCTGGTCAAGCCGGTGACGAACGGCGTGCTGTTGGCTGCCGTGGACGGTGCCGGCCACGGGCGCGAAGCGGCGAATGCGGCTCGCATCGCCATCACGACTTTGACCGAACACGCGGGCGAAGGAATCGCCGCGCTGCTGCGCCGCTGCCATCTCAAACTGAAGGGCACGCGCGGCGCGGTGATGAGTCTGGTTTCCTTTGACGGCGAGCGCAACGAAATGATGTGGCTCGGAGTCGGCAACGTCTCCGGGCTGCTCGTGCGCCGGGCCGATCATCCGGGTCCGACGAAAGAAGGCATCCTGCTCAAGAGCGGCGTGCTGGGGTATCGCCTGCCGCCGCTGCAGCCGCAGGTTATTGCGGTCCTTCCCGGCGACACGGTGGCGCTCGCCACAGACGGGATTCGTGCGGATTTCGTGAAGGAGGTTGACGCCGAGACGCCGCCCGAAACGCTCGCGGCCCGGCTGTGCGCCCGGTATGCGACAGGACGCGACGACGGCATGATGCTGGTGGCGCGTTATCTCGGGTGGAATACCTGACCGGGGGGAAGAAAAAGTACTAATGGACCGTCGCGTGCATCCGGCAGCTACAAGGAAGGAGTGCGCGCGGTTGGAGGGACTAAGTTGATGGCGATGAAAGATCGAGTCCGCAAAGAAACCGTTATGAAACTCCCCGTCGCGGGTGAATCCACGAAAGACTTGCTGACTGAGCTGGTCGCGCACCTTCGCCAGAACCGCACGCAGTTGCGCGAGGAATGGGCGCGCCGCATCACCGAATCCCGCCTTCTGACCGCGATGACGCGGGAAGAGATTTTCGTTGAAGCGACAGCAGTTTACGACAATTACGTCGCCGTACTCGAGACCGGCAGCGTGGAAGCCCTGCAGGAATACGCGCGCGACCTTTCGGAACGCATCATTCCGCGAGGCGTGGAAACGCACGAAGTTCTGGGCATCGTGCTGCTCCTGCGCGATGTGCTGGCGCGTTCGCTGTTCAAGAAATATCAGGCCAATTTCGCGATGCTGAACCGCGTGCTGGACGCCTATGAGCCAGCCGCCAACCGCATCGCAAACACGGTGGGCGTCAGCTTCGTACAGGAGCGCGAACGCATTATCCGTGAACAGCAGGAGGCGATTCGGGAGCTTTCGACGCCGGTCCTCCAGGTGCGCGAACGTCTTCTGATTCTTCCGATTATCGGCGTTATCGATCCCCAGCGTGCGCGCCAACTTACCGAGCAGTTACTCCGAGGCATCCGGGGGAACCGCGCGAAGGTTGTCGTCATCGATATCACCGGCGTACCCTCCGTGGACTCCGGCGTGGCGAATCACCTGGTCCAGACGGTAGATGCCTCCCGCCTGATGGGCGCAACAGTAATTGTCACCGGCCTGTCATCGGAAATTGCACAAACCCTTGTTACGATCGGCGTGGATCTGACGAAAATGAAGACCGTTGGCGATCTGCAGGGAGGAATCGAAGAGGCGGAACGACTGCTGGGTTATCAGATTGTCAGCCCGGCTTCCCGTACCCAGTTAGCGCAGGAGTTATAGGTCCTTTAGCAGTTACTGGGTGTTGCGATACAAAACTCTTTCGGCCTGTCAATAATCCCTGTTGCTCCGCACGCGACTTACATTAACATAAAGTCATCGAAACTCTGCCACGGGGAAGGCGCGCTTCGATTGTCGTCAGCGTTCCGGGAGGAATTTTGATGTCGCGATTCGAAGAAGTGACGGTAACCCACGCCCCCCTCTCCGAGGATCTTCGGAGACTGGATGCAAGCCTGCGACCCGCGAGCGCCCCGGCATCCCGATTTGCCGACGCGGCTGGTCAGGGAAAACGCTGGGCGATCGTGCTGGCGGGCGGAGACGGAAAACGTCTGCTGCCGATGACGCGCGTTGTGGCCGGTGATGACCGGCCGAAACAATTCTGCGCACTGTTCGACGCCGATACATTGCTCGAACGGACACGCAAGCGCGCCGAACGCAGCGTGGCTCCGGAGCGCACGCTCTACGCTCTGACGCGTGACCACAGCCGCTTCTACCTCAAGGAATCCGGCATCCGGGCTTCGCAGCGTATCGTGCAGCCTTCGAATAAAGGCACTGCGGCGCCGATCGCTTATGCTCTGCTGAGCATCGAGAAGCAGGATCACGATGCACTCGTCGCCGTGCTGCCAAGCGATCATCACTACTCTGATGAACCGGCTTTCACGCGAGCACTGAACGACGCTTTCGATGCGACGTCCCGCTATACAGGCTCCGTCATCCTGATGGGCAGCCGCGCGCGCGGACCCGAAACCGAATATGGATGGATCGAACTGGGCGACGCGGTCGGCGGTGGAGCGGGTACCGCGTATCGCGTGCGCGGTTTCCGCGAGAAGCCGGCGGCGCCCGTCGCGCAGCGGTTGTTCGATGAAGGTGCCCTGTGGAACACGTTCGTGATGGTGGGGCGCGTCCGCGACTTTCTCGAAATGGTGGGGGCGGCGCGCACGGGACTATTGAAAGCCTTCCCCCAGGATCACCTCTGGAACGGCTCGGAAGTTCATCTCGAAGAGTGGGTCTACAGCCGCATCTACAACATCGATTTCTCGCGCGAGATTCTTTCCACTCAGGCTGACCGTCTTCTGACGCTGCCGCTCGATGTCGAATGGAACGACCTCGGACATCCGGAACGAGTGCTGGACGTTCTGCAGTCCGCCGGGCAGGTGCCGTGGTGGATGAAGGAATGGCAGACCATGAGACGGCCTCCCGCACGCGCCGCCGCAGCGGGCGCCGCCGAAGCCGCCATCGCCTGATTTCGCTTTCGCGGGGAAACCCTACATCACGTTCGCGGTGGCGCGCGCAAACTCTGGATCGTTCGCGCGCTGGCTCTCGCGCAGCTTCGCCACCAGCGCGGCAATCGACCGCACCGAACGAAGATCGTCGATCTCCAGATCCGCCAGGTCAACGCGGATATCGAACGTCTGCTCGAGATGCATGATCAACTGGACGAGCGTGACTGAATCGAGCACGCCTTCGGCAAGCAGATCTGTGTCGTCACTGGCGACTTCAACGGCGAGCTTATCCGCAATCAATTGCCGGACAGCTCCGGAGAGATTCAACACCGCACTCACTGAAATGCCTCCTGGGTGGCCGCAGCGCTGCGCGCACCCAGAGAGGGCGGCGCGGGCGATTCCGCAATTGCGGCGAGTTCAAGGAATTTCTCTTTCAGGCAACGCCGGTCTGTCTTACCGTTACCGTTGAGCGGCATTCGCTCGAGCGGCATCCACTGCGAGGGAATCATGTAACCCGGAACCAGTTTGGAAAGGCTGCGTTTCAGAGCCGTAGGATTGCCTTCCCCGCCCGGCGCCGGCACCCACGCGCAGCAAATCGTGGTGCCCTCAAAAGCGGAGGATTCGATCGCCACCACGGCCGCGGTCTGGACGCCCGGAAGTGAGTGCAGCGCGGCTTCGATTTCGCCGAGCTCGATGCGGTAACCGCGGCTCTTGATCTGCGAATCGGAGCGGCCGAGCAGGCAGAGATCGCCGGTTTTCGTGCGGCGCGCCAAATCGCCTGTGCGATAGATGCGTCCTTCGGGGCCGGGCGTCGAGGGATCCTGCACGAATACTTCAGCCGTGCGCGCGGGATCTCGCCAGTAGCCGGGACTCAGACCCACGCCGCCGATGTAGAGGTCGCCTGGCTCTTCGGGCGCAACGGGTTGGAGCTTGTCATCCAGCACCAGCAGCCGTTCGCCCGCGCAGGGCTCGCCGATGGGCGTCTCCGCGGTTTCATCCGATGGGCATGCCGGAACCTGGTGGAAGCTGCTCGCGATCGTCGCCTCTGTCGGTCCATAGAGGTTGTAGAAGCCGACATTCGGCAGGCGTTTCATCCAGTAGATAAGACTGGGCGTCGGGAATTTCTCGCCGCACCAGAGAAGACGTTTGAGCGCGGGGAAATCATTCTGACGCACCGCGTCCGATTTCGCCATGTGGGTGAGAATCGACGGCACCGAAAACCACTGCGTGAGATTCGAATCGCGGATGAAATCGGCGAGGCGCGCCGGCAGCAGGTTCAGTTCCGGCGCCACCAGATGCAGTTCCGCCCCGGCGCGAACGGTGCCGTGAATATCGAAAGTCGAGAGATCGAAATGAAAGGGCGGATGCGCCGAAACGCGATCGCCCGATTCGATCCCGAAATACGGTACGGCCCAATCGAGAAAGTGCCGCACGTTCGAATGCGTGATCATCACGCCTTTGGGCGCGCCCGTTGTGCCGGAGGTAAACAGCAGATGGGCGACATCCTGTTCAGTCGATGAGGAATCGATTGGTTCCGGCGAAACCGATTGCACGTCCGGCCAGGAGAATGCCACGCGGTCCGGGTCCATCAGTTCCGGGCCCGGATCCATCCAGCCGATTTTGAATTCCCCGCCCGGCAATGCGGCCAGCAACTGCGCCGCGGAATGCAGCGCCAGCACGCAGCGGCAATCCGCGGCTTCCAGAATGCGCGCCAGCCGGGCCGCCGGAGACGACGTATCGAGCGGAACATAAATACAATCCGCCTTCAGCGAGCCAAAGATGCCGATCAGGATTTCGAACGATTTCGGAAGCAGCAGCCCCACGCGGTCGCCTTTGACGCAACCGGCGTACTGCAGCGCGCGGGCAAGCCGGTTCGACGCCTGTTCCCACTCGCCGTAACTCATTCGATGATTGCGAGAGACGACAGCGGTTTTTCCCGGATCACGCTCCGTCGCGGCTACCAAAGCGTCCTGCAGACGCCGGCTCACGCGGGGACCTCGCGCGCAGCCATCTGGAACGCGGTCCGCATGTGTTCGAATTCCTCTTCGAGAGCAGGAATGTCCAGAATGAAAGTGTCGTAGCCCACCGAGAGATAACCGGAGAGCGCCTGCGCCACCGCTTCGTAATTCCCCACCAGATAGGGACAGAACGTCTTGTAATTCTCGTAGGGTCCGAGCCAGTACGGGTTGCGCCCGGCCATGGTCACCTGCGTGGCCGATTCCCCCAGTTCGGCCAGCCGCTGGTGCCACACGGAATCGGAAACCTTGAGCGCCAGCTTATGCGTGATCTGCCCCTGCCGGTCTTCCGGGAATCGATCGAGGGCGACGCGCCACGCCTCCTCCTCATCGGCTCGCGTGATGATTCCGATGCGCAGACCGCGGCCGCCGAGCGGGCTTCCTTCGGGGCGCGCATAGTTCTCCGGCGGCTCCGGATACTGCACCGGAATCGCGCCGATCGCGCGCGCGGAATTCAGGCCAGCGGATGATGACCCGGACATCAGTACCTGCGGCAGGAGTCCGGAAGACAGCGCGGGCTGTAGGGTCAGGTTGCGAACCTGATAGAAACGGCCTTCGAAGGTTGTCGGCGAATTGTGACGCAGCAGATCGAGCATGACCTTCGCATATTCCGCCAGCCGCTCATAGCGCGCGTCATGCGGAGTGGGATCGTTGAGGGCGATCAGATCGTTGCGGAATCCGCCGGCGACGAGGTTCAGGTCCACCCGCCGCTGGTAAAGCGCCGACAGTGAGCTGACCATCTTCGCCGCACTGAAAGGATGCATGTAGACGGGCTGCAACGCCACGAGAGGACTGAGGTGGAACGTATTCTCGATCACCAGTTGCGCGATCAACCAGGGATCGAGCATCGAGTTATCAGTGTAGATCAGCATCCCTTCACAGCCCGAGTCTTCACTCCACTGGGCTGTGCGGATCACCGATTTCTTATATCGCTTGTAATCTTTCTGCCCGGCGCTGGCTGGGCACGTCGAATAAACTTTGGCGCCCGGGCAGAGAACATCCGGGTTCGAAGCGGCAGGCCGTGGAGCCGCCAGCGTTTCCACCATCTGCGATCCTCCTACTCCCCTTCTGCGCTGCACGCTCCGTGCCAGAGCAGGTGTATTTTTGTGCCATGATTTTCAATACTTGCGGGTAGCTCGGTACCATTCCGGGCGCAGGAGTTACCACTGAATGCCCGGGAGTGGAATCTGACGCCCACTGTCGCAAAAACAAATCCGCGAGCGGGGTGCCTTTTCTGCCGCCCGCCCGCGGATTGTCTTTCTCTACGTGAAGCGCCGGAGGCTTCGACGCTTCCTTTATCTGCTCACTGTCAGGGTCAGACCATCCTGCGTCGAAGCGCCCTGATAAGTGCACTTGATCGCATTTTCACCATTGGTCGCGCCGTTCGGAACGACCACGTTGAGTTGGTAAAGACCCGGACTGACGACGCCGGCAAAGCTGACCGTCGCAGTCGCGTTGTTGATCGTGCACGTCGGCAATGTGGGCAGCGAACCGGTTTGCGTGCTCGAGCCTGCGGTCAGCCCTTCTTTGGGCAGGCCGAAACCGACAGTCCAGAGCACCACCGTCTCACCCACCGCAGCAGGCGTCGACTGGCCCGGATACAGGTCCGTCGGTCCCAGCAGGCTGAAATCGGCGTGGGTCGCGGTCACATGGTTCTTCGGGAATTCCAGCATTGCGGGCGATACCTGAGTCATCGCCATCGTGGTTGCGACGCTGGTGGCGGAGCCGTTCGAGACCGTGATCTGAACATTTCCGGTAGCGTTATCGAGCGGAGTGAGCGCGTTGATCTGATCGGTTGTGCAGGGAGATCCCGGCGCGGTTGCGCTGCTCGCGCAGTAGAAGTAGACGTAGGCTTTCTTACCGTTCACCGTTACCGTTACGCCGTTCAGCGAATCCGGCAACTGGCCGTTGGCGAACGAGGCGGCTCCCGTCCAGAACACGCCGCTTGCCGGCGTTCCGGCCGGAACCAGATTCGCGCCCGTGATGGCGATAAACGTATTCTGCGCAAGCCCCGTGCTCCACGCAGTTCCCACGCTGGCGATAACCGGAGTCTGCGGCACACCAGTACCTACAGTCACCTGCACGCTTACACCAGAGACCGATTGCAGAATCAGGTCGCCCTTCGAGGTCTTCATCGGACTGGCGCTGGGAAATACGTTAGGCGTGCCCTGGATCGGTCCGATACTGCTTGATTCGGTGTAAGTCGCGAAAGTCGGATGGCCGATGGTCAGATAATCCGGAGAGTTGTAGTGCCAGACGCCGAGCGTCGATTCACTCTGATTGACGAAGACGGCCTGAGTATCCGCGAAGGTGACTGTGCCGGCTGTACCGAAATTCGCCGAGGCTGTGGTGCCGGCGGGCGTCGTATAGTCCTTGACGCAGCAGGTCGTTCCCTGCGTGACACTCGAGGTGTCGGTGGTGAACGTAATTGTGAATGGCTGGTTGTTGAACGCCGTGGAGCCAACAGTGCCAGTCGCATTGCCGGTAAAGACGATCGTCATCGGCGCCGCGAGAACCGGAGATACGACAAGGGCCGCAAGCAGCAAAGAGCGTTTGATCATTTCTGTGAAAAGCCTCCGGGCCGCATCAAGGCAACTCGGATGCCAGAAAGCTGACTTCGCGGTAACACTGGAAATGCACAGCTAAAGCGATTGATGCGCGCACAGATAGCAATTCTGATGTATGAATGCTCGCACTAACTCGGCACTTATAGGAAGAAAACTACCACTTAGCTGGTGCAGTTTCCGCGCCTCGATACCATCGAGTTACCCACAAACAGGAAATCTATTCCTGTTCGAAGGAATGTCTCGATCGCTTCGTCCGGTGTATTCACGATGGGCTGCCCCTTCACGTTGAAGCTGGTATTCAGCACCATCTCGCGGCCTGTCACTTTCCCCATGGCTCGCAGCAGCCCGTGAAAGGCGGGATTGCTTACAGCGGAAACAGTCTGGACGCGCGCGGAACCGTTGACGTGAGTAATTGCCGGCAACTGTTCGCGCCAGGGCTCGCGGACGTCAACGGTCACAATCATATAAGGAAGCTGCGTTCCCGGCGGCACGTCAAACCACTGGTGAACCTGTTCCTCGGAAACCGCCGGGGCA
>CAZPZE010000244.1:0-2632 GCA_964590625.1 uncultured Solibacteraceae bacterium | reverse complement strand
GCCGTTTTGCAACTGTGGCTGGAAAGTTTTTTTGAAATACCGTAGAATCAGTGATTTGTATGCGGCACGTCTATCTGCATGGTTTCGCTTCCGGTCCTCAGTCGCGCAAAGCGCAGGCCTTTCGGGAGGCGCTTTCCGGCTGCGGAATCGACCTCGAAATCCCCGTTTTGGATGAGGCCGATTTCGCACATCTTACCCTCTCCAGACAGTTGCAGGTTATCGAACAGCTGCTGGCCGGCGCCCCCTGCCGCCTGATCGGCTCCTCGATGGGCGGCTATCTGGCCGCCCTCTATGCCGAGGCCCATCCCGAAGTCGAACGTCTCGTCCTGCTGGCGCCCGCCTTCGCGTTTCAGTCGCGCTGGCTCAAAATCCACGGCGAGACGGCCATCCAACGCTGGAGGGAGACAGGCTGGCTCCCGGTCTATCACTACGGCGCAAACGAAATCCGGCGCGTCCACTTCGGCCTGTTCGAGGACGCCGGCCGCTTCCCCGACTACCCTGACTTCCGGCAGCCGGCCCGGATTTTCCACGGCCTCAATGACACCGTGGTCCCAATCGCCCTCTCCCGGACCTTCGCCGCCAGCCACCCGAACGCCCAGCTCATCGAACTGGATTCCGACCACGAGCTGACCGACGCGCTCGAAGTGATCGTCCGCGAGGCAATCCCGTTCCTGACAGACTGATTCCCTGCCTGGCAATTATTGCCAGGCGGCCGCTGTACTGGGTTTGGATGCCAACCCGCAACGTCAATTTGACCGACGGTCTCGACGAATTCGTACGACCAAAATCGAGAGCGGCAAATACGAAAACGCAAGCGAGGTAGTCCGCGCTGCTCTTCGCGCCCTCGATCGCGAGGAGCGTGAATTCGACGCGAAGCTCGCGGCCCTGCGTGCCGCGATTGATGAAGGCGACAGGAGCGGGCTGACTGAGGGAAATCCATTCGATCGCGTTCGCGAATCTCTGAAACTTCAGTCGAAGAGACATTGATCGTTGGGCATTTTCCGGTTCTCTCCCCGCGCCGAAGCCGATCTCACCGGAATCGCACGTTACGCGTCGCGTCAGTGGGGAGAGGAGCAGGCGATTCGATATCTCGACGCGCTTGAAGGGCGTTGCGCCGAACTCGCTCAGAGCCTGTCATCCGGGCGCCCCTGCAGTTCGATCCGCCCCGGCCTCTGGCGGGCCGAGCAGGGGAGCCATGTCGTTTTTTTCGGACGCGCTACGGAAGGCATTCACGTCTCCCGCATTCTCCACCAGCGGGTGCTTCCTGAAATTCACGAGATGGACGATGACGAGCCCTGAGCCCGCGCCTCTGTCAACCCGGTAAACTCGGGACAATGCGCCGGGCGACGATCATCCTCATCCTGGCCGGCATCGCCGCCGCGGCTGCTCTGCCTCAGGAGCCCGACGAACCCCTCACCATCGAAGACCTGATCGACGCCACCGCCCGCGCCGCTGCCATCTTTGCCCGCAGCGCTCCCGGTATCGTGGCGCGCGAAACGCTGGAGCAGCGCGGCCGCCGCGGATACGTCCAGATCCTCGAACAGCAGTTGAAGAAGCTCCCGAAAAACACACGCCAGGACGGCACCATCGCAGTCAAACTGCCGCCCGAATTCCACACCCACGTCGTGGTCTCCGATTACGCGCTCGGCCAGATCGGCGCAGGCCGCGCCATCCACGAAATTCGCTCCATCATCACGATCGATGGCCGCCAGATCTCAGCCGCTGACGAAGCCCGCCACGCGCTCGCCATCGGCATTCAGTCGGAAGACGACGAACTGAAACACCGCCTGCTCGAAAATTTCGAGCGCAACCGGCTGGAAGGCGCGGTCACCGATTTCGGACAGCTCATTCTCCTGTTCACCGCCGCCTCGCGCCCGCACTACACGTTCACGATGGGCCACAAGCGCCTGCTGAACGGCGTCCCGATGATCGCTCTGAACTACACGCAGATTTCCGGCGCGAGCGGCCTCACCGTGTTCCACGAACGCACGATGAGCGTCCGTTCCACACACGGCGAAATCTGGCTGCGCACGCCGGACCTCCTCCCCCTGCGCATCATCCTCGATGCGGAAACGCCCGTGACCGGCACGCTCGAAGCGCGTGACAACGCCGTCGTCGACTACACTCCAACGACTTTCGGACTCGCGCCCCTTCACATCCACCACATGCAGTTTCTCGGGCCCGATCTTCTCGTCGAGAACGATTTGCAATACTCCGGATATCAGCGGCTGACGCCCGGCATTCTGCCCTGATCGTTCCCATGCCCCTGCTCGAACCCGCCACACCCGCACCCGATTTCGAACTGCCCGACTCCAACGGCGCGCCCGTTCGCCTGAGCGCGCTGCGCGGGCATCCTGTAGTGATCTATTTCTATCCGAAAGACGACACGTCGGTCTGCACGAAGCAGGCGTGCACGTTCCGCGACCGGTTCCCGGAGTTTGAATCGAACGATGCGCGGATCCTCGGTATCAGCGACGATTCAACTGCTTCCCACGCGAAATTCGCGTCGAAGTACGCGCTGCCGTTCACGCTCCTCAGTGACAAAGGCGGCGCAGTGCGGACGCTCTACGGGGTGACGAAGAAATTCGGCCTGATTCCGGGCCGGGTGACGTACGTGATCGATCGCGACGGC
>CAZPZE010000243.1:0-5458 GCA_964590625.1 uncultured Solibacteraceae bacterium | reverse complement strand
GCGGCGAGTTGCCGGGTGCGCGCATCGAGCAGGGCGGTTTCGGTGCGGAGAAGTTCGGTTACATTCGCGATTCCCGCCTCATAACGGTTTTGGGTGATACGCAGGCTTTCTTCGGCTTCGCTGACCGACGCGCGCGCTACTTCGATGCGTTCGTTCGCTGCCCGAACGTCCGCCGAGGCGCGCAGTACCTGAAGACGAATGGCGGAATCGACGCGGGCCTTTTCCGCTGAAGCGCGGCTGGCGGCGAATTGCGCCTGTTCGACGCGAGCCTTGTCCGCGAGCCCATTGAAGAGATTCCATTGCAGACCGATCGAGACCAGCCAATTAGTGCCGCCCCGGGTCACGAAGCGCTGTGCATCGGTTTCAAAAGCGCTGTGCGCCGTCACCTGGGGAAGAAAGCGGCTGCGCGCGCTCGCGGATTGTGTTTCCGCAAGGGAGGTCATCATTTTCGATTCCCGCGATTCGGGGCGCAGTTCGATCGCGCTGGTCTCCTGGCTGCCCGAGACCGCGGCGGGTTCGGCAGCGGCGAGCGGCGAAGTCAGGTTATGGGGCGTATCGAGCGGGATGCCGAGCGCGTCATTCAGCGCCGCGCGGGCGACTTCCGCATCCGCCTGGCGGCGGATCTGCTCTTCGCGGACCGCGGCGAGATGAACCCGGATGGAGAGCACGTCGGCATCGGTCGACATGCCGGCATCGCGGACGGATTCGGCGCGCGTGAGATCCGACTGTACCGATTTAAGCGCCTGCGTCACGGCCGTAAGCTGCTGATCACTGAGCAGGACGTCGCAGTAGGCACGGACGACGGCCGCGATCACATCCATCTGTGTGCGGCGTCCTTCTTCGGACGCGATGTCGCGGTTCAGTTCGGCCGAGCGGACGGCGTGGCGCGTCTGCCCGCCGTCATAGAGACTTTGGTCGGCGGTGATGACCGACTGAAAATTGTTGAGGAAGTCAGGCTGATTCAGCGAGCCAAGCTGGAAATTGTCCGCGGTGAACTGGTGCTGGGTGAGGAGCGATCCGAAAACGAAGACGGGGTTGTCGCTGCGTGTCCAGGATTGAGAATAGGAAACCTTCGGCAGGAAACCACTGCGCGCTTCGGTGATACGGGAGTCCGATTCTTTCACTGCCGCGCCCGCGGCTTCGATTGCGTGATTGTGGCTGACGGCGAGACGGACGGCGTCCTGCAATGTGAGTGCGTCCTGGGCCAGACATGGCGCTGCCGCGAGCACCAAAAGGAGCGAAGCATTTTTCATGGCTCAAACTTTGCGGTACAACTTCAGGGATGCAGTTCCGGGACCTTCGTGACGGGGAGGATTCGAGTAGCCGCGGCGGAGTCGAAAGCCCGGGCAGAGCCACCCCCTGTGAGAGAAGGTCAGACCGCATTCATTTATGAGGGGAAACCCATGCGGCTGAGTCATTTAGGCGTGCCTGCGCCCGGGAGGCGGCAGCCCCGGAAGCGAGGCTGGCGGCGCGGCTGGAATTCACGCCGCCGCATGACGATTGAGCCCGGACGCTCGACCGGACGCTCAATCGAAGATGGATGCGAGGCCGCCTTTTGCTGGTCGTCACGCAGGCGATTGAGTGTCTTCGCGCAGGAGAAGGCAACAGGAGATTCCAATGGAAACCGAACATTCCAAAATGGCGGCGGACGAGCCGCATTCCTCCGCGCGTAACGCGCTGACTGCTCCGGCTTGCGGAAACACAGCGTTCCAGCCGATCATGGTCCCGGCAATTGGGCATCGCATCTGATTTCGTTCTGATCGTCCTCGCCGGCCTGGTGGGGGCACTGGTCGCGCGCGCTCTGCGCGTGCCGCTGATCGTCGGCTATATCGCGGCGGGCGTGCTGATCGGGCCGCACACGTCCGGCCCGAAGATCACGCAGGTTCGTGACATCGAACTGCTTGCGGAGATCGGTGTCGCGCTGCTGCTGTTCTCGCTCGGGCTCGAACTGTCGTTTCGCGATCTGCGCCCGGTTCGCTGGATTGCGCTGATCGGCGCACCCCTTCAGATCCTGCTCACCACCGCCGCGGGAGCATTCGCCGCGTCCCGGGGACTTCACATGCCGGTGCCCGAGGCTGTCTGGTTCGGGTCTATGATCTCGGTCTCGAGCACGGCGATCGTCCTCAAGATGCTGGCCGCGGCGGGCGCGACGCAATCGCTCGCGAGCCGCGTGATGGTCGGGTTGCTCATTGTTCAGGATCTCGCGGTGGTCCCGATGCTGGTCATCCTTCCCCAACTGGGCTCACCGGGCGATCTCGCGATCACCCTTGCGCGGGCTATCGGCCTGGCCACGGCGATGCTGGCGGCGATCGTTCTGCTGGGCACGCGACTGCTGCCGGTGTTGCTGCGATGGATTGCCGACCTCGGGTCGCGCGAACTTTTCCTGATCACGGTGGTGGCGATCGGCGTGGGAGTCGGCTACGCGACACACGCGGCGGGCCTTTCGTTCGCGCTGGGAGCTTTCGTCGCGGGCATTGTGCTGAGTGAATCGGAGTTTCGTCATCAGGCGCTCAGCGACGTGGTTCCCATCCGTGATGTTTTCGGATTGCTCTTCTTCGTCAGCGTGGGGATGCTGCTCGACCCTTCTTATGCAACCGCGCACGCGGGCGAAATCGCACTGGTAGTGCTGCTGACGTTTGTGGGGAAATCTCTCATTGCCGGCGGGATTGTGCGGGCATTCCGGTACGTGAATCTGGCGCCGTGGATCGTGGGGCTGGGGCTATCTCAGATCGGCGAATTCTCATTCGTCCTTGCGCGCGCGGGCGTGACTTCCGGAAGTATTTCCCGGCCATCCTATAACCTGGTGCTCAGCTGCACCGTGCTCACGATGGCGCTTGCGCCGCTGGTATCGCGGATGGCGCTGCCGCTGGGGCGTGCATGGGGCCGCTGGCAAAAGACGGCGGCGGCATCGACCGCAATGGAAGGTCTGGCGCCATCGCTGGCCGGGCATGCGATTGTCGCGGGATTCGGACGCAGTGGCAGGGCGGCTTCGCGCATCCTGCAGCGGGCGGGCATTCCGCTGGTGATTGTGGAGCTCAATCATTCGATTTTCGGCGGTCTGGCGGCCGAGGGTTTCGCCGGCATCTGGGGCGATATCACGAGGGACGAAATTCTGAAAGCGGCGGGGATTGACAACGCGCGCGTCCTGCTGATGAGCGTTCCCGATCAGAACACCGTGCGGCTCGCGGTGCAGCGCGCGCGGCTACTCAATCCACGGATCACCGTGATTGCGCGCGCGATGCGGGCGCCGGACGTGGCGAGGCTCGGGAACATCGGAGTGGATACGGTTGTTCAGGTCGAATTCGAGGGCGGTATTGAGATGGTCCGGCAGGCGCTGATTCAGTATCACAGCGACGATACGCTTGTGGCGCGGCTGATCGATGAACTTCGAAGAGATTTCTACGGGCGTGGCGCCGACGATGCGCCGGCATGATCCGGAACCGGCGTCATGACCGGCGCGCGGTGGTCGAAACTGACCTCAAATACCGAGCCGCGTCCCGGTTCGCTCGTCACCTCGATCTTTGCGTTGTGGGCCGTGGCAATGCTCTGGGCAAGAGAGAGTCCCAGTCCATACCCCTCTCCCGTACGCGATTTATTTGCGCGATAGAAGCGCTCAAAGATGTGGGGGAGATCTTCAGCTGCGATGCCGATACCCTGATCGGCGATACGCGCCACGATTTTTCCATCACGGCTTTCGACGGACACTGTCACTTCCGTTCCGCGAGCCGAGTACTTGAGCGCATTATCGAGCAGGGCGAGAAAGAGCCGGCGCAGTGCGGCGGCATTGCCGGCCACCGAGGCATCCACCGCGGAAGGAACAACGCGAATTCGAATGCCGACCGCTTCGGAGAGAGCGCGCAGCTCCTGAGCCGCGGCGGACACGATTTCGCGGAGATCCACCGGTTCGAGCGCCATGCCTTCGCCGCGCGCATCGCGCCGCGCGAGAAAGAGCAGGTCCTCGACGAGTTGCGTCATGCGCTCGGATTCGGCGGCGATTTCGCGGAGCGCATCGCGATAGGCTTCCGGCGCGCGGTCTCGGCGCAGAGCGAGTTCGGCGCTGGTGCGGACCACGGCAACGGGCGTCCGCAACTCGTGCGAGGCGTCCGCCGCAAACCGCGAAAGAGAGGCGACGGCCGATTCGAGCCGGGCCAGCGTAGCATTCCAGGCATCAACCAGGCGCTCCAGTTCGTCGCCGGTACCCGGGCCCGGCAGGCGGGAAGCCAGGTTCTCGATGCTGATTGTTTTTGCGGCGACGGTGATCTCATCGACCGGTTTGAGGGCGCGGCGGCTCATCCACATGCCACCGAGGGAGGAGAGAACGATTACCAGGGGCACAAGGCCCACCAGCAGCGTTTGCAGCAGCTCGACGGCGCGGTGAACCTCGGCGCGCGATGCGCCGATTTCGAGACGCCAGGGCTGGCCTTCGAGCATGATCGTTCTGGTCAGCACTTCATAATGCGGGTGCGGGGAGCGGGCGGTGGCCGGGTGATGAAAGCCTTTGCCGCCGTTCAGCGGCGTGAAGTTGAGATAGCTGGAGGAGGGGAGCGCATGGGAGAAGTCTTCGATCTCTTCCAACAGATCGACGTGCGGGATTTCGCGCAACTCGAAGTGAACGTACGCGTCGAAATTATTGGCTTCCTCTTCGAGCCCGCGGCGGATATCGTGATCCAGCCGCTGCGACATGAGGAACCAGATCAGCACGCTCAGCACGCACAGGGCGGCGCTCAGGATCAACGCGTACCATGCAGTCAGCCGGAATCGGATGGACCGCGGGTTGAAGCGCACTATGCTACCCGCATGACGTAGCCCACGCCTCGCACGGTGTGGATCAGCTTCGGATCGCTGTTGTCGACTTTCAGGCGCAACAGCCGGACGAAGGCTTCGATTGTGTTACCGGCGACGTCGCTGTCAAAGCCCCAGACAGATTCGAGAATTGTGTCGCGCGAAATCACGCGGCCGTGATTGCGCATCAGCAATTCGAGCAGGCTGAATTCGCGGGGCGTGAGGTTGATCGCCTGGCTCCCGCGTGTGACCTGGCGGGTGGACGGATTGAGCCTGAGATCGGCGACTTCGAGGCAAACAGCCCGGGGAATGGCGCCGCGGCGGCTGACGGCGCGAACACGGGCGAGGAAGATTTCGAACGAAAAGGGCTTGGTGATGTAGTCGTCGGCTCCCGCGTCGAGTCCGGCGACGACGTTGGCCGCGGTGTCGCGGGCGGTCAGCATGAGGACAGGCGTCTGATTGTTTTCTTCGCGGAGACGGCGGGCGATAGTGAGGCCGTCGAGGCCGGGAAGCATGATGTCGAGCACGAGGACGTCGAATTCCGCAGAGCGCGCCATCTCGAAGCCTTCCACGCCATCATGGGCGACGAAAACCTGGTGACCTTCTTCGGTGAGGCCGCGCTTGAGGAGGGCGGCCATGCGCCGCTCGTCTTCTACCACTAAAACGCGCATTTATC
>CAZPZE010000242.1:0-3238 GCA_964590625.1 uncultured Solibacteraceae bacterium | reverse complement strand
CGAGGACCCACTCGCAGCCGGGCGCTTTCGCGCGGGCGTCCGCGAGGAAACCGGCCGAAAGATCGACGCCGGTCATCCGGATGCCGCGGTTCGCCAGTTCGATTGCGTGGCGGCCGTTGCCGCAGGGAACGTCGAGAGCGGCGTCTCCGGTTTTGAGTTCGAGATGTTTTGCCAGGAATTCGGCTTCGACTGCGGTTTGCTGAGGGGACATGGCCCCGCGCCACATCTCGAGCGCGAGGCCATCGAAGAACGTTCTGAACCAGTCCGGGTTCATTCTGCGGGTTTGTTCAGGGCGAACGAATAGAGACTGTCGCCGGCGCCGACGAGCAGATGCTGGCGGCCGTCGAGCATGTAGGTCGTCATGCCGTTGCTGGGCGAGCCCATCAGTCCTGCGTGCCAGAGGATCTTGCCGTTGGCCGGATCGAACGCGATGATGTTGTTGCCGTTGCCGGTGAAGAGCAGATGGCCGGCTGTGGTCAGCATATGGCTGGCCCCGCCGCCGCCCGGCCAGTCGTGCTTCCAGGCAACTTTGCCGGTGCGGTAGTCGATCGCGAGCAGTGATCCGCCTTCTCCGGCGGAGGCGCTGTCGACGCCGCCGTAGCCTTCGGGATGATCGTCCGTGTCCGTCTGGTAGTACATCGACCAGGTGCGGCTCACACCCACATAGAAGAGATTGGTTTCGGGTGAGAAGCTGGCCGAAACCCAGCTGGTTGCGCCGCCCGAAGCCGGGAGCACGAGCGTGCCGTCGGGTTTCGGATACTTCGCGGGATTCGGAATCGGCTGGCCCCTGGCGTTGAGGCCGAGGTTCCAGTTCATGCCTTCGATCATCGGCTGCGTGAGGATGTGCTCGCCGTTGGTGCGGTCCAGAACGTAGAAATAGCCGTTGCGATTGGCCTGCGCCACGAGCTTGCGCGGCTTGCCGTCGATCACGCCGTCGATCATGATGACGGATTCGGTGGAATCCCAGTCGTGCGTGTCATGCGGGGTCGCCTGGTAATACCAGACGATCCTGCCTGTATCGGGATTGATGGCGAGGATGCTGCAGGTGAAGAGGTTGTCGCCTTTGCGGCTCTGCTCTGCCATGACGGGATTCGGGTTGCCGGTGCCCAGGTAGTAGAGGTTCAGCTCGGGATCGTAGCTGCCGGGAATCCAGGTCTGTCCGGTGGCGTGCGCGGCGGCGTATTCGTCGGGCCAGGTTTCGATGCCGGGCTCGCCTTTGCGCGGCGTGGTGTTGGTCTTCCACTGGGTGGCGCCGGTTTCGGGATCGACCGATTCGATGAAGCCGGGGTTATCGAGGTGATCGCCGCCCACGCCGACGAGGATGTGGTTGCCGACAACGATGGGCGCGGCGGTCGTGGTGTAGTCGAGCCTGGGATCGGTAATGCGGACCTTCCAGCGTTCCTTGCCATCGGCCGCGTTGAGGCAGACGAGGTTGCCATCCGGCGTTTCCATATAGAGCCAGTTGCCGTAATAGCCGAAGCCGCGATTGCCGTTGGTGTTGCCGGTGTTCGGCGGATAGCCGTAGTGCCAGAGTTCGCGGCCGGTGCGGGCATCCGCGGCCCAGCCGTTATTGGGCGAAGTGAAGTAGAGGATGCCGTTCACGAGCAGGGCGGGCGATTTGATGCTGACCGCCGTGCCGGCGGGGCCGGGCGTGAAACGCGTCGCCCATTCGAGCGACAGATTCTGCACGTTGGTCGAATTAATTTCCCTGAGCGGGCTGAAACGGCGGGCGGAGTAGTCGCCGAAGAACGTCGGCCAGGAATCGGCCGGCGGATGCAGGAGCATCTCCTTCGTGACCTGCGCCGGAGCAGAGCCCGGGATGAGGGAGAGGAGGAACAGAGACAGGCAGAGGCTTGTCGTTTTCATGTCAGTTCACCAGCGAATCACTTGAGGGTTACGAGATAGGCCGTCACGTTGTGGATGTCGGCGTCCGTGTAGGTCTTCATCAGATCCACGTGGATCTTCAGCGGATCGTTCACAACGACCTTCGGCACGTCACCGTTGCGCGCGAAGGAGCGGTAGGCGCCGGTCGAATCGTGCAAGGCGACGTTGAAGTCATCGATGCGATCGAGAGGGCCGGAAACGGTCTCGCCGCTGGGCAGTGTGACGGTGACGGTGCGGGTCGCACGGCTCACGGCGGGAGCGCCGGTGGCGCCGCGTCCGCCACGTCCGGCGCGTCCGGGGCCCGGGTAAAGCCAGTGGCCCTGGAGTTGTTGTGGCGTGTAACGGCTGCCGATTCCTTTCAGGTCGCCCGTGGCCGAGTGGCACGTGTTGCACTTGCCAGCACCGTTGAAGTAGGCCTCGCCCTTTTTCGCGTCGCCGGTCAGAATATCGAGGAAGGTGTAGGTGACGCGATGGCCGGCGCCGTATGCCTGGACGCGCAGCCATGCGGCGACGTCTTTGATCTGGTCGTCTGACAGCGTGGAGGCGGGCATGCCTTTGTCGGGGCGGCCGTTTTTAATTGGCGGCGTGAGCAAAATGCCTTTTTCGTCATCGAGCACGTAAAGCGATCGGACAAGATCGGTGTTGTCTTTACCGGTCATGCCCTTGGCGGTGGCGCCGTGGCAGCTCGCGCAATTCGCAGCAAAGAGACTGGCCCCGCGGGCGACCTGCGCAGCGTCTTCCCTGGACGCGGTGATCGCGGCGGGCGTGGCCGAAATAGTGGCTTTCTCGCCGCTGCCGGTCTGGGCCGCGGTGGCGCCGGCAAACAAAATCGCAGTGAGGGTTAGGCCACAGAGGGCGCTAGTCGGGGAACGCATGGAAATTCTCCAGGAGGATCGGCAGAAAATATTTTGACCAGTATAACCCTGAATACAGAAAGACCGGATGCGCCCCGAGGGAATAGGGCGGCATCCGGTCCCGGAACTGCGGGTTACGCTTCGAGGGCTTTGCGGCAGTACTCCACGCACTTGCCGATTTCGGTGAGAACGGTGGAGCCTTCCGGCGTGCGGTATTCGTATTCGATGCAGGCCTGAATAGGCCACTTGTTCTTCTTCAGCAGCTGAAGGACTTCGACGATCGGGGTATCGCCCTGGCCGAACGGAACGTTCGTATCGTCGTACTTCTTGTCCTTGATATGGATGTGCGTGATGTGGTCGTGATACTTCTCGATGAACGGAATCGGCGAGGTCTTGTTACCGGCGACGAAGTGGCCGATATCGAGATTGATGCCATTCCACGTGTTGATCGCCATGGCTTTCTCCCAGCTCTGCGGGCTGCCGAAAGCTTCCTGGCTGGT
>CAZPZE010000241.1:0-13856 GCA_964590625.1 uncultured Solibacteraceae bacterium | reverse complement strand
TAGCAGACTCCGTGCAGCAGGATGGCGAGATAAAACATCCAGACGCCCGCAGCCGCGTTTCCGAGCGCCAGCAGCGTGTAGCGTACCGCCCAGGCGCCCAGGCCCATTACCAGAATGCCCTTGACGGTGATGCGCCGCAGTACAAGCGGCATTACCAGCCTCATGATGACTTCGGAAGCCTGTCCCAGCGTCATCTTGCCCGCCGCGTTCTGCACATGAACGTCATTCAGGTAGTTGTTTGTGAAAGAAAAATAGAACGTCAGCGGGATGCATGCGAGCACCGAGGCGATCGAAAACGCGAGGAACGATTTGTCCTTCAGCATCACGAGGGCGTCGAGCCCCAGTATCTTCTTCACGTTCAGCGGTTCGCCCTTCGCCGGCGGCGGCGTGTGCGGCAACACCAGACTGAAAAGACCCATCGCGACTGAACACCCCGCGCCCAGCAGGAATTGCCCGGTGGTCTTTTCGACCGCCATCCATCCCACTACCAGCCCGATTGCGATCCAACCCAGCGTGCCGAAAACGCGGATCAGGGGAAAGTCCTGTCCGGCGTTCTTCACATGCTGGAGGAGAAGGGAGTTGGTGAGGGCGATCGTGGGGAAGTAGCAGAGACAGTAGACCAGCATCAGTCCGTAGACGGCGGGGAAGGTCGTGGCTGTGGTCACCAGGTATAACAGGATCGCCCCCAGGAAATGCAGCGCCGCCAGCACGCGCTCGGTAGCGAAGAAACGATCCGCCACGAGGCCCACGAAGAACGGCGAAATGATCGCCGCGATGGAGGCTGTTCCGAACACCGCGCCAGCCTGCGTGCCGGTGAAGTGCAGCGTGTTCGTCAGATACGTGGTGATGGTGACGTACCAGGAGCCCCAGATCACGTAGTTCAGGAACATCATGATGCTGAGGCGCAGCCGAATCGAAAAGGGCATGAACAGAATTCTACTCTGTCATCGCGAATCAACGAAAAGGCCCGCGCACTCGCCGGATCGCCGGGGTGCGCGGGCCTTTCTGGATTCATCGAATTGACTACTGCGCGGGAGGAGGACCGCCCGGACCACCACCGGGTCCACCGCCGCCGGGTCCGCGTCCACCGGGACCGCCCCCACCGGGACCGCCCCCACCGGGGCCACGGCCTGGCATCTGCACGGGCGGAGGCGCCTCGGGTTTTTGCTGGCCGCGATGGCAGGTCCAGCAGGCTACTTTCTGTTCCCCGTTGAACGTGTTCGCGTTGATGTTGTTCACCATCTCGATCATCTTGCGCGCCATCAGCTTTTCGGGCTTCTCATCGCTCGCTAAGTCCTGCTGGTTATGGCAGAAATCGCAGCGGACGCCCAGAGCGCCGCGGATGGCGAACATCGTCTGGACCAGTTCCTGCTGGTCCGCGGGCTTTAGAATCTTCAGGTTCTTCGCAGGCCACATCGCCGCCCGGCCGGGACCGCCGCCGCCCGGAGGCGGGCCCTGAGAAAACGCAGTGCCGACGCATCCGGCAAGAAAGACCAACAAAATTTTACGCATGGGTCAGAGTGTAGCGCATTTCCTCGCTTTCGTTGTAAACGGCTGTCAATTGTTGGCCTTGGACGTAACCCGGATGCCATGCGGTACGCTGTACCTGTCAACTGCGTTTCGAGCGGGGACGACGGAAACAGCGCAGCGAAGACTTTATGGCGAGCCGGGAAAAGGTCGCGAGCTACTTCTGGGTCAAGGTTTCGATCGGCCTTGGCCTGATTCTGGGGCTGCTGCTGCTGGTTCAGACTGTCGGCACATATCGTTACGTTTCGCGCAGCATGGTCCGGCAGGAAGCCCAGGCCGAGGCCGACCGCAAAGTCACCGGCATCAATCGCCTGCTGCGCAACACATCCCGCGAGGCGACGGATTACAAAGCAGCAATCGACGAAGTCCTGCGCGATTCCCCCCAGACGGTTGCCTGGCTGCGCATTCTCAACTCTGACGGAAAGGTCATCGCGTCGGCCGGCAATCTGAGCGAAGCGCCGAAGTGGACCGCGGAAGCGCTGCGTAACGAAATGGTGCAGCGTGGGCAGCAGCATCAGGACGTGCGCCAGACGAAGGCCGGCGAGATATTGCTCAGCGTCAGCCCGATTGGCCGGGGTGGTTTCGGGCGAAACGGCCGCGGCGGCGCGCCACCGGATCAGGCGCGCGGTCAAAACCCGAACAATCAGTCAGCGCCGCCGCCGTTCGCGGTAGTGCCCGAACGGCAGGAGCAGCCGACTCAACCGCCGCGTCCCGAGGGCGCTACGGGCGGGTTTCAGCCGCGCGGTGGCGGCAGAGGTCCGGGCGGACCGTTGGTCGAAACGGCGATCTACCTCGACGGCATCTCTATCAGCTTCGCGCCGCTCCTGATGCCGCTCGGCGTCGGCTCCACGGCCGCGATCGCACTGCTGGCAGCGGTCGTGCTCATCGGCCTGCGCTTCCCCAGCTACATCAGCGGCAAGCAGTACGAAGAGGAACTGGCACTCGCGCGCCGCGTCCAGAACGATCTTTTTCCGCGCGACGGCGTGCCGACCAGCAACCTCGAATTCGCCGCGCGATTTATCCCGTCGCGCCAGGTGGGCGGGGACCTCTATGACATCTTCGAAACCGACGACCGCGGCGTCGCAATCGTGCTGGGCGATGTTTCCGGCAAGGGCCTTTCCGCCGCGCTGCTGATGGGCGTTGTGCAGGGCGCCGTGCGCACGTCGAGCGATACGGGGCTCGCCACGCACCACGAATACGCTGCCGAACGACTGAACCACCTGCTTTGCATGAAGACCGCGCGCGAGCGATTCGTCAGCCTGTTCTGGTGCTATCTGAATCCGGAAGGCAACCGGCTGAGCTACATCAACGCGGGCCATCTGCCGGCCGTGCTGGTGCGCGAGCGCTTCGGCCGTGCGGATTGCTGGCGTCTCGAACAGGGCGGGGGACCGGTGCTCGGCGTCCTTCCGGGCGCGCGCTACCGGCAGGCGGAAGTCGATATCGAACCCGGCGATCTGCTGGTGATCTTTTCGGATGGCGTTTCGGAAGCCACCAATGCCGAAGGCGCCGAATTCGGCGAAGACGGAATCATGGAATCGGTGAAACGCGTCTGGAAAAATTCCGCCGCCGGAGTTTGCGATGGCATTCTGGCCGACGTCCGCAAGTTCCTGGGCGACATGCCTCCGCATGACGATCAGACGCTGCTCGTGGTGCGCCTCCAGCAGGTGGCAAAATCCGAGGGCGAAGTCCGCTCGCGGGATGCCGAGGCCACGCTGGCCCGTTGAGTGTGGTAGTTCTGAGACTTGGCCGCCGACTCCCGCCCAACCCTCATCTACGACGGCAATTGCTCGTTCTGTATCGAGTGGGTCGGCTTCTGGCGCGCACTCTCCGGTGAAAGCGTTGAATACATTCCCTGCCAGGAAGCCGTCGATTCCGGCCGATTTCCTGACCTGACGGCGGAAGACTGCCGGAAGGCTGTGCAGTTCGTTACGTCTGAAGGCCGCTGGAGCGGCGCGGAGGCTGTCGCTCGATTTCTGGACCGTATCCCCGGGTATCGCTGGTTCCCCTGGTGCATGCGTTTCATCCCCGGGTTCGCGGCGCTCGCATCTTTCGGCTACAAGTGGATTGCCGGCCACCGTGCATTCGCCGAGCGAGTGACGCGGCTGGTGTGGGGAGTGCCTGTCCGGCCCTCCACGTGGTACACGGCGTCCGATCTTTTCTCGCGCGTTCTCGCCCTGATCTACGCGATCGCGTTCCTTTCGTTCGGATTGCAGGCGCGTGGACTCGTTGGGTCCGAAGGCATCCTGCCCGCGCGCGAATTCCTGGACGCGGTTTATCGGCAACTGGGCGCCGCCGGGATGTGGCGGCTGCCCACCATCTTCTGGTGGGGCAGTTCCGACATCACGATCCTCTCCATTACCTGGGGCGGCGTCGTGTTGTCGCTGGTTTCGCTGATGACGAAGGCACACAGCCGATGGCAGCGCACCATCTTCGCCGTGCTGTGGGTTTACTATCTCTCGATCGTGAATGCCGGCCAGCAGTTCATGGCGTTCCAGTGGGACTGGCTGCTCGTCGAAGCCGGCTTCATCGCGATTTTCCTCCGTCCCACGCGCGTACGCACCTGGCTGTTCCGCTGGCTGCTGTTCCGCCTGATGTTCGAATCGGGCCTGGTGAAGCTGCTCAGCGGCGACCCGACCTGGCACAGTCTGACCGCCCTGCAGTATCACTACGAGACCCAGCCGCTGCCGACGCCGCTCGCCTGGTATGCGCATCTGGCGCCGGCGTGGTTCCAGCAATTTTCCGTCGTGGGTGTTTTCGCAATCGAACTGGTGATTCCATTTCTGATCTTCAAGCCGCGGCGTCTGCGCCAGATCGCGGGCAGCGCGATTATCGCCCTGCAGCTGCTCATTCTGCTCACCGGCAACTACACGTTTTTCAATCTTCTGACCATCGCGCTGTGCCTGTTCCTCTTCGACGATGCCTGTTTCGAACGCTGGAAGATCGCGACGAAACCAACGGCGCTGCGGCCGTCCATGCGCGCCGTCACCGCCGCAATCTGGACGCTGGTGGCGTTTCTCTCGGCGGTCGAATTCTGGTCAATGGCGGGAAAGGTTCCGGAGCCGCTCGTGGATGTGGAGCGGCAGATCTCGCAGTTCGGACTCGTGAATCATTACGGGCTGTTCGCCGTTATGACGACGCGGCGGATGGAGATCCAGATCGAAGGTTCCCTCGATGGCCAAAGCTGGCAGCCCTATCTGTTCCGCTACAAGCCCGGTCCGTTGAATCGCAGGCTCCCGTGGGTGGAACCGTATCAGCCGCGTCTCGACTGGCAGATGTGGTTCGCGGCGCTGAGTTCGGCGCGCGATAATCCGTGGTTCATCCGGACCATGGTGGGGCTGCTGCGCGATTCGAAGCCGGTCAAAGATCTGTTTGAGCAGACGCCCTTCGGTGGCGCGCAGCCAAAATTTCTGCGCGCGACCTTTTACGAATATCACTTCACCTCCTGGGATGAACGTCAGAAGACCGGCGATTACTGGACGCGCGAACTCAAGGGCCTCTACTTCCCGGTGATCAGTCTTCGTGGAGCACAATAACGATGCCTCTCTCTCCTCTTGCGGGAAAACCCGCGCCATCCAGCCTGCTGATCGATGTGGAGCAGTTGATCGGCGATTATTATTCGAAAAAGCCCGATGCCGGCAATCCCGCGCAACTCGTTAGCTTCGGGACGAGCGGGCATCGTGGCACACCCACCAACGCGACGTTCACCGAGCAGCATATTCTCGCGATCACGCAGGCGATCTGCGAATACCGCAGGAGCCAGGGTACGGATGGGCCGGTCTTCATGGGCATGGATTCGCATGCTGTTTCCGCGCCAGCCCAGAAGACTGCGCTCGAAGTCCTCGCGGCGAATGGCGTTGAAGTGATCATCCAGCCAGGCGGCGGTTTTACGCCTACGCCTGCGGTTTCGCGGGCAATCCTCGCGTACAATCACGGGCGTAAATCGGGAATCGCCGACGGCATCGTGATCACGCCGTCGCATAATCCTCCCAGTGACGGCGGCTTCAAATACAATCCGCCAAACGGCGGACCCGCTGGGCCCGAAATCACGGGGGTGATTCAGAAGCGTGCGAATGAATTGCTGGCAGGCGGCAATCGCGACGTTCGGCGCGTGGCGTATGAATCGGCGCTGAAGAGCGCGACGACACATGAGCAGGATTACATCGCGGGCTATGTCGAAGATCTGGCCAATGTGATCGATATGGAGGCGATCCGATCTTCCGGAATCGCGCTCGGTGTGGATCCGCTGGGCGGTGCGTCGCTCGCCTATTGGGAGCCGGTGGCCGAGCGCTACGGACTGAAACTCAAGGTCGTCAACAAGCAGGTTGACCCGCGATTTGCGTTCATGACGGTGGATCACGACGGCAAGATTCGCATGGATTGCTCCAGTCCATACGCGATGGCGAGCCTCGTGAAGCTGAAGAACGATTTTCAGGTGGCCTGGGGATGCGATCCGGATTCCGATCGCCACGGCATCGTCACGCCCGGCGCCGGTTTGATGAATCCGAACCACTATCTCGCAACCGCGATTCAGTATCTGGTCACGCATCGGCCCCAATGGCCCGCCAGTGTGAAAGTGGGCAAGACGCTGGTGAGCAGCAGTATGATTGACCGCGTGACTGCGGGGCTTGGCCGCACCCTGATGGAAGTTCCCGTCGGGTTCAAGTTCTTCGCCGATGGCCTGTACGACGGTTCCTGCTGCTTTGGCGGCGAAGAGAGCGCGGGCGCCAGCTTCCTGCGGCGCGATGGAAGCGTCTGGACGACCGATAAGGACGGTCTGATCCTCGGCCTGCTCGCCGCGGAGATCACGGCTGTCACTGGTAAGGATCCGGGCGAACACTATCGGGATCTGACCGCGAAGTACGGCGAATTTTTCTACGCGCGCGTGGATACGCCTGCGAACGCGGCTCTGCGCGCGCGGCTGAAGCAGCTCTCACCGGAAGACGTGAAGGCGACCGAACTCGCGGGTCATCCCATCGAGAGCCGCCAGACAACCGCAAGCGGGGCGCCGATCGGCGGCTTAAAGGTGGTCACCGCGAAAGGCTGGTTCGCCGCACGGCCTTCCGGAACTGAGGACATCTACAAGCTCTACGCCGAGAGCTTTATCAGCGCCGAGCATCTGGATGAAATCATTGCCGAGGCGCAGAAGCTGGTAGCCACGGCGGTGGCATAGCGCTATCGGGCCGGGCAACCTGCCGGCGCCTGCGCCAGGAATTTCTCCGCCGCGGCGAGATCGTCGACGGGCGTTGCCGCCGGGCCGCCGGCATCGAAGAGGACCAGCCACGGAGCGTTCGTTGACGCCCGTCCCCAAATCGTCGTGAACGTGCCGACGCGATATTTCGGCTTCGCGTCTGGCCGTGTGTCTTCCATCATGTAAGGCCCGGTGGAGATCGCGATATTGCGATTGCCGCCAATGTTGACGATATTCGGCCGCCATCGCAACCGCAGCGGCTTACCCCCGATCAACGCGGTCCAGTTCTTCAGGACAGCGTCCGCGCCGTGAGCCGGATGATCGGTGCCTGCGGCGAATACTGTGCCCGGATCCAGGAATGATGCGAACGCCTTCGCATCATGATTCTCCACCGATTGAGCGAAGCTGAGCTCGCGCTGCCAGACAGCGCACTCATCCGGATCGAGCTTCGCCTGAGCGAACAGCAGAGCTCCGAACAACACTACGGCGAGCATCAGGCCAGTTGCTGTTTCGAGAACGGCAGTTCGCGAATCCGCTTCCCGGTAGCAGCGAAGATCGCGTTCGCGAATGCCGGCGCGATCGGCGGAACTCCGGGCTCACCGACGCCGCCCGGCAATTCGCCGCTCTCGACGATGTGAACATCCGTCTGGCGCGGCGCCTGGTTGATGCGGGCGACCGGATAATCGTGGAAATTCGATTGACGGACGCGTCCGTCGGCCACACTGATTTCGCCCGAAAGCGCGAGGCTCGCACCCATTACCGCGGCGCCCTCGAACTGCGCCCGAGTGCGCTCCGGATTGACCACCAGACCGGCATCGACTACCTGATGCACCTGCGGAATCCGAATCGTGCCGTTCGAATCCACTTCGACTTCGACGACCGACGCCACATAGCTTGTGAAGCTGCGCGCCGCAGCCACGCCGATTCCCCAGCCGTTGCCCGGCTTGCGCTTGCCCCAACCGGATTTCTCGCCGGCGATTTCGAGAACGCGGCGCAGGCGCTTCGTATCGAACGGATACTTCTGATAATCCTCGCCGTAGTTCCAATAGTTCGCGACGCCCTGCGATTTGAGATCGAGCACTTTACCCGGGCCCAGCAGCGCAAGCTGGTATTCGAGCGGATCGCGTCCGGCCGCGTGCGCGAGTTCATCCGCGAAGCTCAGCGCGCCGAACACGTGATAAATGTTGGCGACCGAGCGGAACCACCCGATGCGAATGTGCGTCTGCGCAGCACCGTTTTCCGCGCGATGGTTCGGGATGTCGAACGGCAGATCGTTCAGTCCCATGCCGTATTCGACATCAAACCCATACATCGAACTCGCATCGTTCATCGCGGAGATCGACGGGAACACCGAGCGCTGCAGCCAGGCCGTCGGCATGCCATTCGCGCCGAGTGCGGCCTTGTGATACATGCCCGAAACCGCGTGGTAGTAGTCGAAACGGATGTCGTCCTCGCGCGACCAGACGACTTTCACCGGCTTGCCCGTCTTCTTCGAAATGAGCGCGGCTTCCGCGACGTAATCCGGTTTCGACTTGCGGCCGAAGCCGCCGCCGAGCAGAGTAACGTGGCAGGTCACGTCCTCCGGCTTGAGGTTCATCGCCTTTGCGACAGTGTCCTGCACCGCCTGCGGATTCTGCGTCGGACACCAGGCCGTCACCTTGCCATCGCGAAATTCGGCGACTGCGACCGGCGGCTCCATCGTGGCATGGGCGAGCAGCGGCACATAGTAGCTTGCGTCGATCACCTTTGTGCCCGAGGCGAATGCGGCATCGACATCGCCGAGATTGCGCACCACCTTGCCTGGCTTCTTCGCGGTATCGAGGAGTTGCTGCTTGTACTGATCGGAATCGTAGGCCGCGTTCGGGCCGTTGTCCCATTCGATCTTGAGCTGTTTGCGGCCCTGGAAGGCGGCCCAGGTGTTGTCCGCAATCACCGCGACGCCGCCGAGCGGCTGAAAAGCGTAGGGCGGGGTGAAGGTGTCGATCGTCATCGTCTGATGGACGCCTTTCACCTGCAGCGCTGCTTTATCGTCGAGCGAGCGCACTTTGCCGCCCATGACGGGCGGATGTTCGATCGAGGCGTAGAGCATGCCGTCGCGTTTGACGTCCATGCCGTAAGTAGCCTTGCCGGTGCAGATATCGGCAAGATCGACGATCTGCTGCGCGCTGGGAGCGTGATCGCCGATGTAGCGCCATTCAGATTTCTTTTTGAACTGCAGAGTTTCGGGCTTCGGGACCGGCAGGCTCGCCGCGGCCGCAACGAGAGAGCCATAACCAGCCTTGCGGCCGGATGGCGTGTGGATCACTTCATGGAGCTGTGCTTTGCATTCGGTCGCGGGGACGTTCCACTGCGATGCGGCGGCAGAGACCAGCATCACGCGCGCGGTGGCGCCCGCCTGCCGGAACGCGGTGAAGAATCCGCGAATCGATTTCGAGCCGTCGGTATTCTGATCGCCGTAATTCTTGTCGCCGATGCCCTGCTCGACGCGGACGCGCTTCCAGTCTGCTTCGAGTTCGTCGGCTGCCACGAGCGGCAGCGTGGTGCGAATACCGGTGCCCATTTCGGAGCGATGCGTCACGATGTAAACCGTGCCATCGGGCTCGATCCCGAGATAAATGCTGGGGTGGAACGGCGCGCCGGCAGCTTTGCCGCCATATTCCTGCGTCTGCGCCCAGGCGCCTTTCGGAAGAACCTGCGCAGCGAGAACAAACGCACCCGCGGAGAAAAGACCTTCGAGAAAACCGCGGCGGCTGACGTTGGTGACCGGGCTCATGCGACCTCCTTCGCGGCCGACTTGATAGCGGCCCGGATGCGCTGATATGTGCCGCAGCGGCAGATATTGCCCTGCATCGCAGAATCGATGTCCTGATCCGTGGGGTGCGGCTTTTTGCGAAGGAGCGCAGCCGCCTGCATGATCTGTCCCGCCTGGCAATAGCCGCACTGCGGGACGTTCGCCTGCATCCACGCCTTCTGCAGCGGATGCGTCCCGGTCGGGCTGAGACCTTCGATGGTCGTGACGCGCTTGCCGGCCAGATCCTGCATCGCGACCGCGCACGAGCGGACCGCCTCGCCATCGCGCATCACCGTGCAGGCTCCGCAGAGCCCGGCGCCGCAGCCGAATTTGGTCCCGGTGAGACCGAGATCATCCCGCAGATACCAGAGGAGCGGCATGGCCGGATCGCCGTCGAACGTGTGCGGACGGCCATTAATGGTGAGCTTGATCATAGTTCCCTCGTTACAGATCTATTGTGACGATCTTATCGCCGGAACCTGGCTGAGGCAAGGATTCGACGCTGGCGGCGGCACAATCCTCCTCCTTCCTCCCCAAATGGCTGCCGGCCGCTGGTCCCCAATTTTCATGAGAAATAGCGGCCCGGTCCGCTACTATTAAGGCATGGAAAATGGTGACAGAAAGAGAAGCATCGACGAACGGCTGGATGCGCTCACGATGAACCTCGAACTGATGAGCCATGCGAACGAAGCTCAGGACCGGCGCATTGAGCGGCTTACCGCTTCGATTGAAAAACTGGTCGAGGTGAGCAATAAGGACGCCGCCAGCATCAGTGCGCTGGCGCGAATCGCCGAGGCGCACGAGCGGCGTCTCGACAATCTCGAAGGATAATAATCGGCCAGTCAAAGATCGAACGAGAGGCCGTCACAACTGCAGGATCGTTCGTAATCCTTCATCCACTGCACGTTGCAGCCGCGGAGGAAGCAAGCCAACATATTCGGACAGAAAGCTGCGATCCAGCGTCATTAACTGAGAGACGTTGACGACGGGATCCCGCGACAGGCCAGAAGAACGAGCGGAGAGGGCTACGTTGCCGGGTGCCTCCGCCAGTTCGAGGTTTGACGTGATCGTTGCTACGATGACGGTCTGAATACGGCTCAGATTGAATGAATTTGCCTGGATGATCAGCACCGGACGGCGATAGCCGGGCTCGGAACGGCGCGGCCCGGGGAGATTCGCCCACCAGATTTCTCCGCGCAGGAGACTATCCACTTACCAGACTTCTTTCTTCAAAGACCTGACCTGGGCACTGTGCAGGGCCGGATCGACTTTTGCAGTATGGCGGGAGTAGACGTCGTTCAGGCGTTCGGTAATCGCGCTGCCGGACTGCTTCTTCAGAAATTCTTCGATTGCTTTCGAGTAGAACTCGCTGCGTGAGACCCGCAGGCGGCGGGCGGCGGCGTCTGCCTGGCGAAAGAGATCGTCAGGCACCGAAACAGCAGTCTTCATGACTGTAGTATAACTCCGGTTATACCGGGTTTGAACGCCTCGGTTCCGCGTTCCGCCGCCTTCCGCGCAAAGCCGGGGAGCCGTAGCTTAGCTGCAGCCGCTCGTGCCGCCGCAGTTCTCGCACTTATAGCAGCTTCCGTTGCGCGTCATCATCCCACCGCATTCGGCGCAAAGCGGGGCATCCGACGCGACCGACGCCTGGAACGGCAGCGATTCCTGCTGATTTTCCTCAGTCGGCCGCAGCGCCGGCGGGGCGCCCGCCTCATTCTCTGCGTATTCGGGTCCGAGGAACTTCAGCCCCATCCATCGGAAAATGTAATCCGGAATCGACTTCGCGAACGGGATCTGCGGATTTCCGGTCCAGCCCATCGGCTCGAACCGCACGTGACCGAACTTCGCCACCAGGAACTTCAGCGGCACGCCGTACTGCAGGCAGTAGCTGATCGAGGTCGCGAAGCTGTCCATGATACCCGCGATGGTCGAACCTTCCTTTGCCATCCGGATGAATAATTCGCCCGGCGTCCCGTCCGGATACAACCCGACCGTGACGTACCCTTCATGCCCTGCGATCGAGAACTTGTGTGTGAGCGATGCCCGGTCGTCTTCGAGTTTACGACGCACCGGCCGGAAGACCACTTTTTCGACGACGTTGGTTGCTTCCTTCGTGGTCAGCAGCGAAGCCGAGGCCTTCTTCTCGCCCTTCGCCGAACCCGAGCTGAGCGGCTGGGATTTCTTCGAATTGTCGCGATAGATCGCAACGGCCTTCAGACCGAGGCGCCAGCTTTCGATGTACGCCTCCATCACGTCTTCCACCGTGCTCTCTTCCGGCATGTTGATCGTCTTCGAAATCGCACCCGAAACAAACGGCTGCACCGCGCCCATCATCCGCAGGTGACCTGTGTAATGGATCGACCTCGTGCCGTTCGCCGGGCGGAAGCTGCAATCGAACACCGCCAGATGCTCCGGCTTCAGCCCCGGCGCGCCCTCAATCGTGCCGGTGGCATCGATGTGGCTCACAATCGTTTCCACCTGCTCCGGCGAATACCCAAGCCGAACGAGCGACTGCGGCACCGTCTGATTGACGATCTTGATCACGCCGCCGCCTACCAGCTTCTTGTACTTCACGAGCGCGAGATCGGGCTCGATGCCGGTCGTGTCGCAATCCATCATGAAGCCGATCGTGCCTGTTGGGGCAATCACCGAAACCTGGCCGTTGCGGTAGCCGAATTCCTTGCCCATCTCGTAGGCGTCTTCCCACACGTTCTTCGCTTCGCGATACATGTCGGACGGGATATTGCGGTGGTTGATGCCGCTCACCGAATCGCGGTGCATGCGAATCACTTCGAGGAACGGCTCGGTGTTCTTCTCGTAGCCCGGGAAAGGTCCGGTTGTCGCCGAAATGCGCGCGCTCGTGAGATACGCCTGGCCGGTCATCAGAGCGCTGATCGCGCCGGCGTAATCGCGGCCGCGGTCGCTGTCATACGGAATCCCGAACGACATCAGCAGCGCGCCCAGATTGGCGAAGCCAAGACCCAGCGGCCGGTAATCGTGCGAATTCTGCGCGATCCTTTCGGTCGGATAAGCCGCGTTGTCCACCAGGATTTCCTGCGCCACAATCAGCGTGTCCACCGCATGCCGGAAGGCTTCCACATCGAACTGCCCGTTCGGCCCCACAAACTTCATCAGGTTGAGCGACGAAAGGTTGCAGGCCGAATCGTCCAGGAACATATATTCCGAGCAGGGATTCGACGCGTTGATGCGCGACGTGTTCCTGCACGGATGCCAGCGGTTGATCGTGGTATCGAACTGCATGCCGGGATCGCCGCACTGCCACGTGGCCTCGGCGATATCGTGCATCAGCTCGCGCGCCATATAGCGGTCCTTTTTGTCGCCGCTGCCGACCGACCGCGTCCACCATTCCCTGTCTTCCACCACTGCCTGCATGAAATCATCGGTCGCGCGGACGGAATTGTTCGCATTCTGGAAGAAGATCGAGCTGTAGGCTTCGCCATCGAGCGAAGAATCGTAACCGGCTTCGATCAGGGTGTGGGCCTTCTTCTCTTCTTTGGCCTTGCACCAGATGAAGTCACGCACGTCGGGGTGTTCGGCGTTCAGGATCACCATCTTCGCCGCGCGCCGCGTCTTGCCGCCGGATTTGATCACGCCCGCGAAGGCATCGAAGCCCTTCATGAAAGAGAGCGGACCGCTGGCCCGGCCGCCGCTCGAAAGATGACCATTTTCCTCGCGGATCGCCGAAAGATTCGTGCCGGTCCCCGAGCCCCACTTGAAGTGCATGCCTTCGGTCTTGGCGAGATCGAGAATCGATTCGAGCGAATCCTTGACCGAGACGATGAAGCAGGCCGAGCACTGCGGCCGCACTTCATTCGTCAGCTTCTTCGTGTGCTCTTCAGCTGTATCAAAGTAATAGCCGTAGCCGCGCGCTTCCTTCACGCCGACGTTGAACCAGACTGGCGAGTTAAACGCCGCGTTCTGATGGAGCATCATCCAGGCGAGCTCAGAGCGGAAATTTTCGCCGTCCTGCCGGGTCGCGAAGTAGCCGTCGCGCAGACCCCAGTCGGCAATCGTATCCACCACGCGATGGACGAGTTGTGCGACGCTGTTCTCGCGCTCCGGCGAGCCCAGCTTGCCGTGGAAGTATTTGCTCGCGACGATATTGGTGGCGGTCTGCGACCAGTCCGCCGGAACCTCGATATCTCTCTGTTCGAAGAGGATAGCGCCCTTGTCGTTGCCAATCGTGGCAGTGCGAGTCTCCCACGCAACCTCGTCATAGGGGGTTTTGCCCTCCTCAAGACGAGCCGTGAAATAGCGGCCGAATTCAATGCCGGCGCGGGTCGGCGCAGGAAGCTTTCTCGTTGCCAACTCTTTTATTTTCGCACTTGC
>CAZPZE010000240.1:0-2046 GCA_964590625.1 uncultured Solibacteraceae bacterium | reverse complement strand
CGGCGCCACCGGCGAAATCATGCGCAGCGGCGGCACGTCAAAACAGACCGGCGATCAGATCGACGTCGAGCTCGAAAACATCGCCGCCAGCGTCGAAAGCGAAATCGGCGAAAGCTCGGGCAGCGTCGGCTTCTCCACCCTGAAGGAACGAACCGACGAAGTCCTCGGCATTTTTCATGACGTGCTGACGGATCCCGCATTCCGCCAGAACAAGCTCGATCTCTGGAAGGCGCAGGAAAACAGCGCCATCGAGCGCCGTAACGACGAGCCGATGGGGATCACCGCCCGCGAGTTCACCAACATCGTTTACGGCCAGCACACGCCATATGGCTGGATGATAGAGCACCAGACCGTCGCTAATATCCAGCGCGACGATCTCGTCGCGTTCTACAAGCGCTACTATTTCCCCGCCAACATCATTCTGACCGTCCAGGGCGATTTCTCCGCACCTGAGATGAAGGCGAAAATCGAAAAGCTCTTTGGAAGCTGGAACTATACGCAGCCGCCCGTCCCCGCCTTCCCGAAAGTCACCAATCAGGCGAAAGCGGGCGTCTACCTCGCCACCAAAACCGACGTTACCCAGAGCTCCTTCGCGATGGGCCAGCTCGGCGGCGAGTACCGCGACAAAGACTATCCGGCGCTCGAAGTGATGGCGGATATTCTCGGCGGCGGCTTCCACAGCCGCCTCTTCCGCGAAGTGCGCTCCAGGCTCGGCTACGCCTACGACGTAGGCGCAGGCTGGGGCGCCGCTTACGATCACCCTGGCATTTTCGAAATCGAGGGAAGCACCAAATCGCCCACCACCATCCAGACCCTGCAGGCGGTCGAGAAAGAGGTCGCCCGCATCCGCAGCGAAGAGGTAACCGACGAAGAAGTCCGGAGTTCCCGCGATACGGTGCTCAACAGCTTCGTTTTCGCCTTCGACACCCCGGCCAAGACGCTGGCGCGAGTCGTCCGCTACCGCTATTTCGGTTATCCCGACGACTTTATCTTCCAGTACCAGAAGGCGATCGAAAAGGTGACCCGCGAGGACGTTCTGCGGGTCGCGAAGCAGTATCTCGACCCCTCGAAATTCGTGATCGTCGTCACTGGAAACCCGAAAGATTTCGGTGCGTCTTTGAATACACTGGAACTTCCCGTGAGTAACATCGATCTTTCGATCCCGCCGGCCAAATGACGAGGCGTGAATTCAGCGCTGCCGCTCTTGCGTTTCTGCCTGCCGCCGCGCGCGCGGCTGAAAACGCGCCCGAACGCGGCAGGAGAGTGATCGACAAGTGCATCCAGGCGCTCGGCGGAGACGCGTTCCGCCACTTGCCCGGACACCTGCAGATCGGCAGCGCCTATCACTTCTACAACGACGAACTGGATGGCCTCTCGCCCGCGAAGATCTACACGAAGTACCTCGACGCGAGCGCGCCCTTCCGCGAGGTGCAGCGGCAGGTCTTCGGGAAAAAGGACGAAGACGTCGTCCTTCTCTCCGCCACCGAAGGCTGGGAGATCACCTACCGCGGCGCTGAAGCGCTTCCGAAAGAACGCATCGACACGTTCCGCGATACGCTCCTCACCGACGTTTTTTACATCCTGCGCGCCCGCATCAACGAACCCGGTATCGCGCTGTTTGGAAGAGGCGCCGATGTCGTCGAAAACCAGCCGGTCGAAATTGTCGATATCTACGACAACGAAAATCGCAACACAACCGTCTGGATCCACTCCTCCACCTGGCTGCCGGTGCGCCAGTTAGTCAAGCGCTGGGACCCGGTCTACCAGGAGCGGCGCGACGAAATGACGCGCTTCACGAAGTACGGCGATGCCGGCGGCGGCGTCATGTGGCCCCGCACCATCCAGCGCGAACGGGACGGCCAGAAGGTCTACCAGCTTTTTATGGACAGCGTCAAGGTCGGGGTCTTTGAGGACAGCATGTTCAGGCTGCCGCCCGGGACGAAGATGGTGGAACACCCGAAGCCGGTCAAAATGAAACCGGCCAACAGCAAGTAGCTGATCCGGGGCGGCTTCTGCGGCCCAACCCCTCGCCTCCGCCCCTTTCCC
>CAZPZE010000239.1:0-1714 GCA_964590625.1 uncultured Solibacteraceae bacterium | reverse complement strand
GATACCGGAGAAGCAGGTTCGACTGTGCGATCGTCGCCGAACTGCCCAGTGACACCGTGGATGGCGCGAAGCCATAGAACGGATTCGCCACCGCCTTGTTGAGGCCGGCTGCTCCGAGCGAGAAGTAAGACGGATCCAGCTGGTTGACGTTGATGTTGAACGGCTGCTTGAGAGTGTGCGAGCCGATGTATCCGGCCTGCAGCGACGTCTTGTTATCGATCTGCCTCTGGATGTCCAGCGACATCTGCTGCACGTAACCAGCCGAACGCGTGCCCGGATCCACCGCCGTAATCGCCTGGCCGATCGCCGCCGCTGCGCCCAGCGAGTTGCCGGAGGGCTGCAGCAGACCGTTCGGGTAGGGATTCGACAGCGTCGAGGCCGGCGTATAGCCGCCGTTGGTGGAACCGACGATGCTGGTGGTCTGGGAGTACCCCAGCGCGTCCTGCGCGGAGAAGGACTGCGGAATCCAGAAGATGCCGTAGCCGCCGCGGATGACGGTCTTCTGATCCGCGCTGTAAGCGAAGCCGAAGCGCGGCCCCACTTTCAGCGCCAGCGGGTTCCCCGCGTGGTTCGGATTACCGTCGACACCCGCGTAACGCGTCTGGCCCATCAAATTGAGGCTCGGAATGCTGGACTGCAGCGGATTGGGCGCCGAGAGATCGGCGTCGAGGAAGTACCTGTTGTTCGATTCCGCGATATTGCTCTCGTGTTCCCCGCGGAAGCCGATGTTCAGCGTCAGCTTCGGAGTGATGCGATAGTCGTCCTGAATGAAGAACGCCGTGTAGTGCACGTAGTCGTTGTACTTAGTGCCGAGCGTAATGCTGCCGCCCGCGGCCGTTCCCGATCCGGGATAACCCAGCAGCATCGATGCGAGGCCGCCGCCCGTGCCCGTCACCGTTTTCGCCGCCGAGGCCGAAGTGAAGCCCGACGCAAAGACGAAGCTGCTCGGTCCAGTCGCCGTCTGGAGCGCATCTCCGATTGTGCGGAATTCAAAGCCTACGCGCACGCTGTGCTTGCCCATGAATCTGGCAACTTCCGTGTTGAAGCTGGTGGAGTGGTAAACGGTCCAGCTCGTCGTGCCGCCGCCATAGGCCGCCATTTCACCAACCGTGATCGCCGGGAAGTCCGGATTGCCCGGCGTCAACTGATCCACAGCGGCCGGGAAACCGAGCGTCTGCAGTGAGAAGCCGTGGCTGAACTTCGGTTCGTAATCCGGGAACCGGTTGAACCCGAAGCGCGCCGTCACGACGGTGGTCGGCGAAACCGTCGCCGTCATGTTGGCCTGCGTGGCATCCACGTGCCGGTAGATGATCGTCTGGCCAGGCGTCGCGATGCTGCCCGGGAAGGTCTGGTTCGAAGGCTCCTGGCTGCCGTAATGCAGATAGGAAACCGAGCCACGGAGCCATGAAGTCACCTGATGATCCAGCTTGAACGTACCCTGATCGGCGCGATCCTGCGTGCTGATCGAGTAAGTGTAGTCAGGTGCTCCATAAGAAGTCGGAGCTGACGTCGGGTTCGGGTAATAAGAAGCCATCTTCAGACCGATCGGGCTGAGCCGGCTGGCCGGAATGATGTTATTGACAAACGGCGTACGCGCGCCGGTCGACAGATTCGTGCTTAGCGGATCGTACATGAGCCATTGACTGCCCGATCCCCCCTTCTTCATACTCTGCGAGAAATCACCGATTCTTTCGAGCGCGGTCGGCACGGAGAG
>CAZPZE010000238.1:0-7458 GCA_964590625.1 uncultured Solibacteraceae bacterium | reverse complement strand
AGCGCCGCCAGATCGGTGGGCGAAAACGTCACCGTCAGACCGAGCGCATAATTCTGTGTGGTGGGCGCGAGTCCGTTCAATCCACCCATCGTCGGGCCGGTGACTTCCGCCCCGCTCCCACGCGCATACGCCGCGCCCTGCAGGAAGAATCGCGGAAAATAAGATCGCTCGAGAGTTTTCATCTGCGCCTGGAGCTGGGCGATCACGGCCGTCTGTTCCAGCGCAATCGGATTCTTCGACGTGTCGGGAGCTTCCTCTGTCTGATCCGGCGGCAGTTCCGATAGTTTCGGAGCAGCAACCGCAATCTGCGCCGGATCCATCGCCACGAACTGCGAGAGATTCGCGCGCGCTACCTCTACCGCCTGCCGCGCCTGAATCAACTGCGTTCGCGCTGCCGCAAGTTCCGCCTGCGCCCGCGAACTGTCAGCGCCCGGACGCAGTTCGGACTTCACCAGCGCATCAATCGTCCGCGAAACCACGGTGGCCCGATCCACGCCCGCCTGCGCCGCGCGAACCGTCGCCTGTGCCGCGATCAGGGTCAGGTAAGCATCGGCCGCGGCCGTGGATACTTCAAACTGCGTTCGTTTCAGCGTGGCTTCCTGCTGCGCGCGGAGAGCGGCCGCGGCCGCGACTGTCGCGTCCCGAAATCCGAAATCGAACGGCTCCCACGTCACCAGCGCGCCCAGCGCGCTGCCCCACGCCGTTCCGAAATTATTCGTGCCGAGCACGGGCCCGGACATCGACGGAATCGTCGATTGCGGGAGCAGCATCCCGAACACGTTGTTTCTCGTCGCCCGATTCGTCTGCGCGAGAGCATCCACGCGCGGCAAATACGCCGTCCGCGCGAGCTGAATTCCGGCCGCCGCCGCGTTGATCTGTTCCTGAGATACCTGGATTGACGGATAGTTCGCGAGCGCCTTCTCCACCGCAGCCCGCAGGGTCAACGGCGCAGGCTGCTGTGCGCTCAAAGCGCCCGCCATCAGCCAGAGTGGAATAAGCCGTCGGCTCAATCGCCCTCGATCAGTTCGTGAAACAGTTCCCGAACTTTGTTCTTGGATGCCGCCAGCGCCTTCCGGCCCATCGGCGTCGCCCGGTACACGCGTCGCAGCGATTTTCCGTTCCGTTGCATGCTTGACCGCAGATAACCCTTTCTTTCCAGCCCCTGCAGCAGCGGATAAAGGCTGCCCGGACTGATCCGGTACCCATGCCTGCCCAGCTCCTCGATCATTCCGAGGCCGAAGACAGGACCTTCAACCGCATGATGCAGTACATGCAGACGGATCAGGCCGGAATAAAGATCGCGATCGGCATCCGGACTCTTTTGCTCGTATTTCGTTTTCGACATTCGATTACGAATACGCCAGTATACAGCCAGATCCTGAAAGGAGCCTGAAAAGATGTCACTGGATCCATCGCGGCGTGCCTGGTTGTTACAAACCGGTTTTGCCCTGAGCGCACCCGCTATCCTCCGCGCCCAGGTAAGAGACGTACAGGCAAAAGATGCCCACGCAAAGGACAAAGACGAAGACGTATCGCCCGCCGAAGACCTCATGCGGGAGCACGGAATCCTGAAGCGCGTCCTCCTGATCTATCGTGAGGTCATCGGCCGGATCGATGTGAAACACGATTTCCCCCCGGACGTCGTTCTCTCCTCCGCGAAGCTGATCCGTTCATTCGTGGAGGATTATCACAAGAAGCTGGAAGAAGACTATCTGTTCCCGCGTTTCCGCAAAGCGAACAGCCTGGTCAGTCTGGTGGACACACTGAATCCGCAGCATCAGAAGGGCAGGCATTGACGGACCGCACCCTGCAGCTCGAGCTGCTGCAGGAAAATCTCGATGTAATCCCGCCGCAGAATGGCAAACCCCGGTGGATAGAAGTCGGTCCGGAAGCCAAGCCGTCTGTACCACTCCATCGTCGGTTCAATATTGCCCACCAGAAAAACCGGCGTCGTGCGCTGCAGCTTTGCCATAAGCGAAACCTCAGAATGATATTTTCGCCGAAAGCTGGAACTCGCGCGGCGTCCCTCTGCCGGTCGCGTAATTGCTGATCGTCGTCGTAATCACCCCGAAATTCGATTGCGATAGATTCGCATTCGGCGCCCCATACTGCGCGCGGTTCAGGACATTGAAAACATCGGCCCGCAGCCGGATCTTCATCCTCTCGCTCACCCGCACATCCTTCGCGAGCGCCAGTTCGAGCTCCGAAATCCCGCGCGCGCGAAACGCATTGCGCCCCAGATTGCCGAACGTTCCCGCGGCGGGCACGGAAAACGCAGCCGGATTCACCCACCGCGTCGGCGTCGATCCGCCTGTCGGCGTGAGCGGCACGCCATAGACCAGGTTGGGCCGCTCCGCGCCGTTGATCGCGAAGTTGCCCGGCACCGACCCGTTCGAACGGTCGATCGTAATATTGAACGGCAGTCCCGTCTGCGCGGTCCCGATCGCGCTCAGCGTCCACCCACCCAGCAGCGGCCTCGCCACCCGCGAGTCCGGCAGCCGGTAGACAGCCGAAAAATTCATCGAGTGCCGCACGTCGTCATCGCTGCTCGCCTTATCGCACGATCGGCAAAACGAATTCTGCGGCGTATCCGACTCCCCGCCGCCAATGCTCCCGTCATTGATCGAATGTGACCACATATAGTTCGCCGAAAACAGCACGCCCTTCTGAAACGCCTTTCGCGCGTTCAGCTGCAGCGCTTCGAAAGTGCTGTTGCCGACATCGCCGCGCCACGAAACCGGACCGAACGCCGGATACGGCGCCACTCCCTTCGCCGGATCGATCAGATTCACATAAGTCGTCGTCAGAACATCCGTGCCCTTATTCCCGAGATACGTTGCCGTCCCCAGAACGCTCCACGGCAGCTTGCGCTGAATCGACGCCGTCCACGCGGCTACGTACATGTCTTTCCGGTTTCGATCCAGATCGCGCGGCGAAACCACGCCCAGGCCGCCCGCCCGCGCGTAATCGAGAAACGGCGTCAGCGGATACGAAAGCGTCGGAAACGCCGTGTTGCTGAACGAATACCGGCTGACCGTATTCGAAATCGGCAGGTTCTGATCGTCCTCCTGGGCATCGTCGTGGTAAATCCCGCCGCCCGCCCGCAGCACGGTATCGCCCAGTGACCACGCCGCGCCCACGCGCGGATCCACATCGTTAAATCGCGGATGGAAAAACGCGTCCGTGCGCTGGCAATATCCGCCGCACGTCGCGAAATCGAACGGAATGGCGTTATTGCCGATGGCATGCAATGCGTTGAACACGTTGTAACGCACCCCCGCCGTGACCGTCAGGCTCCGCGTTATTTTCCATTCGTCCTGCACGTACCCGAAATACTGGACCTTGCGTTGCCGCACCAGCGGGAGAATCGCGGTATAAGATGCCGATCCCATGCTATTCGTGAGGAATGACGCCGCCGAAGTGTAGGTCACGCTCCCGCTCTGCGACGATCCCTGATTGAGCAAAACCCACCGCGTCTCGAATCCGAACTTGAGCGTATGTTTGCCCCTCGCCCAGGAAAGATCTTCAATCAGATCGAATGTCTTCGATGGATAGTCCGTCGTCGACGACCCCGTCAGCGCGCTGAACCCCGAAACCGACACGCCGAACGGCACTCCCGAAACATTCGCCGTGTGGTAGATCGTCTGATTCACCCCGAACTTCGTCTCGCCGATCAGCGAAGGCGAAAACACGTGCGAAACCGAAACCACGCCGTTATTGAACTTCGTATCGAACTTCTGCATCACCGTCAGCTGGCCGGTCGGATTCGATTCCACCGCCTCATCCGCGTTGAACCGCACGAACGCGGTTGTACGCGGAGAGAAATAGTGATCGAACCGGATCATCCCCGAATCCTCGTTATCGATCTGCCGCCCCGGAGCATTGTAGTTCCAGACATTCGGATTGGCCGTGGGGGAAGTCCCCGCCGGATACGCCTGCAGGATCGGAAGCAGCGCCGGCGAAGTCGGCGCAACCTGCGCCGCGAAGGCCGGACTCGGCACGAGCCCGATCTGTGTCCCGCCCAGCCTTTGCCGCAGTCCCTCATAGTCCGCGTAGAAAAACGTCCTGCCGCGCGTCAGCGGCCCGCCAAGCGATGCCCCAAACTGATTCAGCAAAAACGGATCGGGGCCCGACTTGCTGATCGGCGAGCGCGCATCCAGCGCATCGCTCCGGTAGAAATCGAAAACCTGACCGTGAAAAACATTCGTCCCCGAGGGCGAAACGACCGTCACCTGTCCGCCGGCAGTCCCGTTCTGCGTGTCCGCGCCGAAATTCTGTGACTGCACCTGAAACTCCTGAATCGAATCGAGCGGAATATTCAGCCGCATATACTCGCGCTGCACCTGGTTGTAAACCGGCGTGGCGTCGATCCCGTCGAGCGTAAGATTGTTGTCGTCGAGCCCATGGCCCGCAAAGCGGATCGTCCGCTGATCGCCCGCGCCGTTATCGATCGCGCCCGGCGCGAGCGCCGTCAGCGTCGACCAGTTCCGGCCATTCACCGGCAGATTATCCACCTGCGCGAGTTCAATTTCGGCGCCCACCGTCGCGTCCACCTGATTCAGTTGCGCCAGCGATTCCGAGACCGTCGTCTGGCTGTTCCCGCGCGCCAGTTCCAGGTGCACGTTCAGGGTCCGCGTCTGCCTCACTACCTGGCGGACGCCGTCGGCCGTATGAACCGCGAAGCCCGCTCTCGAAAACTGAACCTGATAGACGCCGGGCGGAAGATCCGGCAGCTCATAGTGCCCCTGCGATGTCGTCACCGTCTCGCGTTGCAGCCCGGTTGCCGATTCGGTGGCAACCACTTTGCACGACGGAACTGCGGCGCCCTGCGGATCGGTCACCATCCCGGTGACGGCCGAGCGGTCCACCTGAGCCGCGCACAGCATTGCAAATGACAAAAAGATGACAGGAATCCGAAGCTGCATAAAGCTTCATTGTTGGCCTGGCATCCGCCGGGAAATCAAATGAAAACCTCATGACATCGGTGGGGCAGGCTGTCAGCCTGCGGCCGATTGTCAAATCGGCCAAAATCGCGCGCAGGATTTAATACGTCGCTCGGCGCATCCCGCCTTCGACGGTGCCGCTCGATTTCGAAAACACGCGCACTTCGAGCTTGTGCGGCGAGGACCACAGGCAGGAGAGCAACTAGGGCGGGATCGTATTACGACTGATGGTCGTATGTCAACTATTCTTCCAGCAGCGTTTCCACCACGCGAAACACCCTGCGGCTCGTCAGCATCAGCCGGTGTGCCGCGACTGCCAGTCGGATCGTTCGCGCGCCAGCCGCCGCTGAACTCCGCGCCGGGACGATCAGCAGATCGAACGGCGTCCACACGGAAGTGAACTCCACGCGCCGCAGACACTCGCTGTCGCGCGCCAGATCCCGCAGAAACGAGCTGCCCGGCCGCATCTGCCGCGCTCCCGGCTTCCGCAGTGCCCAGGCTGTCCACGTCCCCGCATGCGGAGACGATATCGTCACAAGCTTCCGCACGCGCCTGGTCCGGTCGAGCCGTTGCGCGTAATACCGCCCCACCAGCCCGCCCATGCTGAAACCGACGATGTCGAATCGCGCGGTTTCCCCGATTGCGGCCCCCAACTGCAGAGCCATCTGATCCGCGAGGGCCTCGATCGGCACGCTGCCATCGCTCGGGACCAGATTCACGCAGTGGGTTTGACGCCCGCCTCGCCCCAGATGTTCTGCGAGCGTGCGCAAATCCTTCGCCGAATCCCACAGCCCGTGAATCAGAACAACTGGAGTCACCAGAATTCGCCCAAATGTGCTAAATGAGGAGAGACACTTCGCCAGCTTTTGAAGGATAACCTGATCGGCCACGAACGGCTATGCTGTGACGTTCGTCCCGCGCTTCCGAAATGCTGTCGTGTTCATGATGCCTGAGGGTATCTTTTAATAATAATGGCCGTGACCTCATTGGATTTTTCAGATATTCGCCGAACGGTGATTACGGCACTCTTTTCGGACGATGTACTGATGGAGTGTTTGGTTCTGAAGGGCGGGAATGCTCTGGACCTCATATACGGAATCACCTCCCGAACTTCGATTGATCTCGACTTTTCGATGGAGGAAGACTTCAGCGATTTTGCGGACGCTCGTGAACGGTTCTTCTTGGTTCTTCGAGATCGTTTTGATGCCGCGGGCTACGTTTCTGTTCGACGAGAAGTTCGAAGCGAAGCCGGAACTGAAAGGAGAGGATGAGAAGCCGTGGTGGGGTGGGTATCAAATTTCCTTCAAGCTTATCGAGCGGGCAAATTTCGACGCGTTGAAGAGTCGTCCCGACAAATTGCGTATCAATGCTTTGGTGACCGGCGGCAGCAACAAGAGGTCTTTTACTATCGACCTGAGCAAATGTGAATACACGGAAGGAAAGGCAGAACATGAGCTCGACCATTACACGATTTACGTTTACACCCCAACGATGATCGCCATTGAGAAACTTCGTGCCATCTGTCAGCAGATGCCTGTGTACCCCCACACCGGCAACAAGAAACCACGGGCGCGAGATTTTTACGATATCTATCAGGTTCTAAAGATCTGCGGTGTGGATCTCGCCACGCCGGAAAATCTTGCACTCATTCGTCACATTTTCGACGCGAAGCAGGTCCCGCTGGCACTCCTCCACAAGATTGGCGAGGAGCGAGATTTCCACCGGCCGGACTGGTCGGCTGTCGTAGACTCGACAACTGGACGCCTTGAAGGTTTTGATTTTTATGTCGATTTTGTAGTTAGTGAGACGGAACGCCTAGAAACCCTTTGGATGAAATAGCTTCCATTCGGACGAGTATTCTTTGTCTCTAATATCGTGACCCAGATAAAAATCGAATTCCAACCCTAACGCTTTTAGCCTCTCACAAGCTTTCGGGCTGTATCCGGCTCGGGACATATAGAAACCTATTGCCTGATGGTAGGGATAGACGTAGTTGAGTCGCTTCAGCGTAGCCAGCAGGGTTGAAACAGACACTCTATCCCGAGCGCCCCGAAAGGCCTCAAGCACCTGATATATCCCCCCGGCGTAGGCTGGTCTCACCGTGATATCAATCAGTGTGCGCTCCACCTTGGTAACCGCAAGGTCCTCCCCGTTTGTCGAGAGCGTTCCCACCTCAAGCCTATTTGTATGTTTTCCGTTGAGGATTAGAAATTGCGTATTTCCGTAGTTATAGGTGAAGGTTGAGGTTCTTTGTTGGCGGCTGAATGCCCGATCAATTCCTGCTTGAGAGAGCCCCGAGGGATCTCCGTCAGGTTTTGGACTCTGCTCATGGTTGATGCAAATGACCCTGCGAGGAATTTGATCGTTGAGGCCGTGGAGGAAAACAGCGCTTCCGTGGGACAGATAAGCATTCTTGAAGGTCGAGAGGCCAATGCTGTAGGCAGAAACATCTCCCCACAGATAACGCCTTAGCACTCGCGCGTTTGGATGATTCTCGCCGGGGGTGATCTGAATC
>CAZPZE010000237.1:0-2005 GCA_964590625.1 uncultured Solibacteraceae bacterium | reverse complement strand
ACACTGTATCGCCCGCGTTTTCCATCCAGCTCAGATTCTTTTTCGCATCGGCGAACTCGGCCGCCAGGGCATAGGTGGACTTCCGCCACTGCGTTCCCTGATTGCTCGATTCGCTCCGGCAAACCAACTGCCGCGCGCCTGTGGCAACGTCAATGATCTGAATCCCCTGATCCGGATGATTCGTATCGCAGAGGATTCGTTCGCCCTTGCGGTCCGGCGCGATGTGCCAGGCGTTGTATTCGGTGATCGTCGTGATCGCGCGCGTCGTCCAGTCCATGCGGCAGAGGGCCTTCGGCCAAATCGTGAACACAATATCGCCCGATGAGCTCAGAAACGTCTCATGCACGATGAACTCATCGTTACCGTGCGGGAGTAGACAATCGAGGCCCGAGCCGTCACGCCTCACGCGATGCATGCGCGGCGCGGGATCGCCGGCGAACTCAATCCACTCCGGGTCCAGGGGATGAAACTGCGGATGGATCACCGTGCGCGGAAACGGAATTGTCCGCCAGCCCGAACCGTCGTACCGGCCGACAACGAGCCCCGATTCCCCTCCCCGCTTATAGGCCGCCGTCAGCCATTCGCCATCAGGACTGATGGAGCATTCGCCCAACTCCGCGCCTGCGAACTCAAAAACCCGGCGATCGCCTGCCCACAATCCGCCGCCCCTCGTCACGATCAGCGTCTTGCCATCCGGATGGAGCGCCGCGCTGAACGGATGCACCGGCGCGCCGTGCGTCAACTGGGTCTGCTCGCCGGTTTCGAGCGATGCGCGCCACACCTGCGGCTCGCCCGTCCGGTACGACGTGAAGAACATTTCGCGCCCACCGGGATAAAACGAGCTCTGCAGGAAATAGCTCGGATGGCTGATCGCCGGGCCATCCGTTATCTGCCGGACGCTCATCGCCGGCCCAGAAACAGATCGCGCCCCTGCACCAGCGCGGCGATCTTGCGGTCGGCCACCGATCGCTTCAGCATCCAGAATCCGCAATCGGGATGCACCCACCCCACGCGGCCCTGCCCCAGGACTTTCCCGGCATGGCTGATGGCGACGGCAATCTCCTCCGGCGTTTCGACGCGATTGATCTTGACGTTGACTACACCGAGACCGACGCGAATTCGCGAATCGACGGCGCCCAGCGCCTGCAGATCGTCCTCGCCGCGATTCGCCATCTCGAGAATCACGTGATCGGCATCGAGCGAGTTCAGAAATTCCACCAGCGCATTCCAGGTCCCGCGCTGCACCGTCTGGCCGCCGTAATTGCCGAAGCAGAGATGCACAGCGCGCCGGCCGGCGAACGCTCCCAGCACGCGATTGATCGCCTTCGCGGCGATTCCCGCATGCTCCGGACTCCCCGGAATGTTCGCCTCATCCACCTGCAGGCAATCGCACGGCAGCCCGGCGACTTGTGCAGCCAATACATCCGCGATCGCCATCAGGAGCGCCTCGAAATTGCGGTAATGCCGGTCCAGCAGCGTGCGCGCCAGCATGTAGGGACTGGTGACCGTGAACTTGAACGGTCCGCCCGCCACGCCGGCCGCGAGTTCGCAATCCGCCAGCAGGTTCAGCCCGCCTTCGCCCAGCGGACCTTCCACCACGCCCGCGGCCTTGCGCCGGAACTGCATGTGCTGCGTCTGCGCGAACGCCTCATGGTCGCTGCGGCCCACAACGCTGCGAATACCGGCCATGGGGCGCAGAAAGTAATCGATCATCCCGTTCGTATCGGGATGATTCACGTCGAAGCGGTAGAGTTCGCCATCCGTGGGCAGATCGATTCCAGCCTGCCGCTGAATGCCGAAGACGACACGTGTGGCATCGGTGCGCGCCTGCTCGCTGGGCAGCGCGGCCAGCCAATCCGGGACAGGGTACGACCCGACTGTTGTGGTGAGAATTTCAGGTTGTGACATGAAACGATCAGGCGCTCAGTTGTTCCCACAGCTTGCGGTAGTAGGGCATGAACCGGTCCGGCTCCCTGCTCTCCGCCACTTCCGCCAGCGTGTAGCG